>JAHWHA010000108.1 GCA_019323665.1 Candidatus Woesearchaeota archaeon
ACAACTGCTCTTATTGCTGTGGCAACATTTGAGTCTATGCCTTCCAGACCGATTTTCCCAAAGATCGCGACAAGTGCTGCTGTTATTGCTGAGAGCAATGCAAATACTATCCATGTTAGAGCCATGATTAATCCTTTGAATAAATGGCTTATAAATGTTTGCCATCCGATTTTTGACAGAGATGGGAAGAGTGAAATGGAAGATACTTCAGCTCAAATCACTCTTAATCTGATTATACTGTTTCTTGGTTATCTCTCCTCTGGCATACCTTTGTTTCAAGATACTGATTGCGCTGACTTCAGATGAATCTTGGTTCTGCCTAATCAGCCATACAATAAACCATATGAAAAGAGCCCAAAACAGCATCATACCAAACCATCCAAACAACCCAAAACCTGCCCAATACATCATATTCTTCACCTCGCAAATAAATAGGAGGCAAAAGCCTCCTCAGGGGGATAGAAATCCATCACCTGCTTTTTTAGTGTTGTTACCCACATAATGTGTGGAAAGTGAATCTCATCTTCATGCATACATCCATAGTCATATTCGTTGGATTCTTGCCTACTTATCACGGTTTTGTATGCAATTGCATTGGTAACAAATGGAATTGCTAAAAGCACAATCCCCAAAATTAGCCAAAGCCTATCCATTTTGCACCGCCATAATTTGGTCTAATTATTAGATTGCCGTTTTCACCCAAAAACCAGTGGTAAATATCTCCAAAAACCAATTCTTCTGTTTTCATCTTTTCAGCCCTCCATTAGTCGTTCAAGTTCATGCCTACTCAATGTTTTGCCAAACTGTTCCCAATGGAACACCCTCAGTTGCTTCATCAACAGTTCCTTTTCTTCCATTTGCACCACCTCAATATTTAATAGTGGGATGTAGAATTGCTGCGCTTAAATAGTCTGAGAAGGGAAAATCTGAGGCATCTTTCATAAATTTTAAAAAGGGATATTTATTGAAATATATGATGTCATTCACACAGTTTGCCCCAGTATGGTTTTATGGATTTGATGTAGCTTTTGAGCTGGCATTTGCTGTTGTATCTCTTATAGTTGCGATTTTTGCATTCAGAATACACAAGGCAACTGATCAGAGAAATGTCCAATTGTTTGGTATTGCGTTCTTGCTTGTTTCAGTTTCTTACTTTGTGCAGTCATTGTTCAATTTTCTAATGATCTCCAAGGCAAATGAGAATATTTGCCAGGTGTTGAAGATTCAGTCAATCCTGCTGTTCAATGCACTTGGAGCTTACACTCATATGATTTTCATGACACTTGGCTTGGTGGTTTTGACATATATGGTTCTTAAAACTGAGAATAAGGAAGCACTTTGGCTCTTGAGTGTTGTGTCATTGCTTTCAATATTTTTTGCCAGCAACAGAATCTATATGTTTTTCCTGATGTCTTCTGTTTATCTTGTTTTTTTAACCTGGCATTTTGTTGAGAATTACCTGCACAACAGGCAGACGAAGACATTGCTTGTAGCAATCGCTTTCCTGTTTTTGTTATTCGGTAGCAGCCACTTTCTCGTGGCAGTAAATCATCAGCTCTTCTATGTAATTGGCCATATTCTTGAACTTGTTGCTTATATGTTCATCCTGTGGAATTTTGTTTTGGTGCGAAAAAAATGAGTAGGAAAAGGGATAGACTGGAAATTATCCATGATATTTTGGAGGCTATAAGGGAGAAAAGGGGAAATATTAAGCCTACTCATATTCTGTATAAGTCAAATCTCTCTCATCAGATGCTCAGTGATTATCTTGAGGAGCTGATAAAAAAAAAGTTTATTGTTGAGCATGTTGACAAGAGGAGAAAAAGGAGTTATGAACTTACTGATAAAGGCTATAAATATCTTGAGGATTATAGGGTAATAAGGGGATTTGTGGACTCTTATGGGCTTGGGTGATTCTGGGAGTTTTTGTATAGTTGTTATTAAATTGCCCATAAAAAGTGTTGATACGGTAAAAAGAAGGACTATTAATAATATTGCCCAAGGAAGTGTTCAACCACTCTTTTGTCCCAACCAATGTCTAGTAATGACTTTCTTACATAATCCAATGGGTATTTTGCGTTCTTGCATGCCTTGAGGTAATTCATCAATGGGACAAATTTATCTTCAAGAGTGTTTGGCGTTGACTGCTGCACAGATTGCCTATTTGGCTGAGTTGCAGCTTTTTGTTGTTGTTCAACGTATTCTTTGGCTCGAAGACTATGTTTTTTAGTCATCCTCTGCATGGCAAAAAAGATTATTATGGCTACAACAGCAAATATTCCAATAAGAGCGAAAATCATTATATTTATGGAGACTTTAACCGCATCCGCAGCTGGCTTATCAGTTTCAATTGATTGCTCTTCGCGTGAAATTAATGTGGGCTCTTCAGTAACTCCACCTTGGATTTGAGGTATGAGCACAGGAGCTGTTTCTGAAGCAATAGCAAACGTGCTAAAAGAGGGTGCCTTTGCCTGATAATACGTGTATTTGCTGTCTGTGTTCAAATAGGATGTTGGCAGCCTTACCCATCCGTCATTAAATCTATATAGTGCAACCTGAGAAGGATTGATATTGTTCTGATTGAGCCATGTGTTTTTGACTCTAAACCTCATTTCCGCAGTGTGAATGTCCTCTGGCACCATGTTCTTTTTTGATATCTCAAAAACCTGATACACCTCTCCTAACTGGGATGAGAAATATGGATTTTCCAGCAGTCGTGTGACTGTAACTTCAACATCTTGGAGGTCCGTTTTTACACTGAATTTTATTTGGGTAAGATCAATCTCCTCGTCATCAATAATCATCATATTGGAATCTTCAGTTGGCACTTTATTCCAAACGTGTGTGGATTCAGGATCTGACACTGGAATTGGGCCAGTCCAACCGCTCGATCTTCGATAGAATTTTGGTTTTACCGTGAAAAAACTTGACTGGGTTGTTGAATATGTATGGGTTGTACTGCCGCTGCCAGCATGGGCATCCAAACGAACAGTGATAGGTGTATCTTCTGTTACATCCGGCGTGTTCCACACTACATAATAATCCAATTCATATGTTGCTGAATTATTATAGCCATAACCAGATCCAAATGTTATGTTCTGATACTGGGAATCTGGGTCCCAGCCATAGCCATATAGTAATCCATAGCCATAACCCTCGGGAATAGAACTTGAATATTTGGCGATTGAAATGCTCCCGCACAAATCTCCGCTTATCTCTTCTGCTTCCACGTTGAAAGTGCATTGCTGGCTGTTTATGTAGATAGTAAGATTCTGTATTGGTATTCTTTCTGTATTCTCCACATCCACACTGATTCTGAAGCTGACAGTCGACTGTTCGTCAGGGGTAAAACTGCTTGGTTGATGGATTGTTAGGGTAACTGCACTTGCAGGGCCGGAAAGCAATAGGGCTACTATTACAAAAAGAGTAAGAGCTATTCCTACCCCATTTTTTCGGTTGCCGTTACTGGATTCCACAAATCCACCTTTCCCTTTTTTCCACTTATTTTATAGTTTCAATAAGGAAAGTATATATATATTGCGATTTTTACGCGAATAGATTTCTTTGTATTAAATGATGGACTCAACAAAGTG
>JAHWHA010000109.1 GCA_019323665.1 Candidatus Woesearchaeota archaeon
AGCTCGAGTTAGCTTTTCAATTGCCAACGTGAATTTTATTGACTATTTGGTTAATCATGTTGATAAGCATAGTGATTACTGCATTGTTTTTCCATTTGAGGCTGTTGTTAGGGATGCGCTGTTCTTGTGGGAAGGCAATACAAAGGGTCAACTTGTTGTTCTTGGCCAGCCGGCTGAAACATGGATTTTAGATAGGGCTATAAGTCAAAAGAATGATTTCAGGGCTGTTATCAAGGATATAAACAATTTGGGAAAGCGATGGTATGAGGATGCAAAGCTTATCAATAGGAAACTCAGGAAAAGGTGGGATGAGACTGCAAAAAAGGTTGTTGAACGTGGTTTTGCGGAACGCTGGTTTAAGGAGCATGCTCACGCCGAAGAAGTTAGCGTTGTCTACAGATCATTGCTGGAGGTGTATGACATGGAAGAGCTGGTGAGGATGAGCAAAAAGCAGCTTGTAAATGCTGTTGAGAATGCTGAGAAGCATTATCAAAATTACCTGAAGGATGCTGAGTTTTACATGAGCAGGGCAAATATTGGACTTGCCTTGGCAGAAGGGGTTGTATTCATTCCAAGGGCTGAGATTGTTTTCTGGGAGTGTTATTTTAAAAAACAAGGTTCCAGGCCGGATGTTGTTTATTACGATGAAGCTACTCCCCAGGAGGGGGTGACGGGAGCTTGGAAAGATGAGAAGTTGATTCTTGGTGATAATGAACTGCCGCACACTTCTGAACTGCAAATCTATGAACCTGATTCTGGTCTGGCAGTCCAGCGGGTGGTGCGATATTGATATTGAATAAAAGGGCTAGCATTTTCGAGTTGACTTGGGTTGCTGTATTCAACATTGATATAAAAATCAGGAGTATTCCTGTATTTATTCAGAAACAACCTGCTGCCAGAGTATCTGGACAGTGTCAGCAGTGATTTTACTCACAGTGAAGCGGATTTTTGCTGGTGCTTTCTTGCCAAGCGCCTTGTCCATGAGATAGAATACTGAGATTTCTCTTTCAAGGTCGATTGAGTTCATCTGAGCTGAACACCTGGCGAGCTGCTCGCATCTTACTGGCAATCCTGATATCTCAAGGCACAGCTCATTACCAGTGCCTTTTATCTCGTGCTCATCCTGCACAAATAGCTGCTGCATCCTATACGGAAACACAAGACTGTTAATCTCCTGGTTTTCCGGGCCGCCCTGGCAAACGTTGTTTATTGTTGTCTGAAGTATCTGGAAGCTGTCATCTGCCTGGCTAACTTCCATGTTAGCTGTATATTTGGCAATCAAAGAGAAAGCTGTAACAAATATTATGCTTGCCAGGAGTATTCCTGCGATGAGCCACATCCACACTTCTACAGATTCCATCTTATTCTATTATTACCTTGTTCTCCCTGTTGTCAAATGATATGAGTAGCTTGTCCTTATTGCCTGTGTCCAGTTGAGTAAGATCAACAGTAATCAGGCTATCTGCAAGCTCTGTTTCAATATCTGTAATGTCTGCTGAGTTTATTCTGCACTCGCTTTCCATTATAATGCTGTAGCAAATCTCACCTTGGACATGACCCTGCAAACCGCGCTCATTGCAGAGCTTTGCCTGCTTGATTGTCTCTCCAACAAGCTTATCACATTCGTATATGTACACTCGCTGGGAGTCCGGCACATAAGGCTCATCTGGCTGAAAGATTCTATTCATCAATGTGCGGGCATCAAATGCCCAGCCTGTGATCAAGCCCACAATGACAACAGCTGCTATTGTGCCTATGAATAACAAGAAGATGAACTGGATTGAGAGCGCTCCTCTTTTCATTTTTCTTCAACTCAAGATTTTTAAAAAATCTCTTAGCTGACAACAATCTGGCTGCTGTCTGCCTTGTACTCAACCAGTATGTTTTGGGGTGTATTTATTTCTTTTGCTAATCTGAAGTTGTCTTTGTGACCACAATTATTATCAACATTCTCAATCAGGTGGCAGATGTTCCTCTCAATAAACTCATCTGAGATCGATTTTTCTGTGATTGGCTCTGCAAATCTGTATTCTTGGGGTATCACCAACTCTTTGCATAGGTGATTCTGGGTGGACTTCCCATAACCGCTTAGTATCCAGCAGTCTAGGATTGCTGTGAGTAGCTGTTCTTCTATAGGGTAGTATGAATATTGAATATCCAGTTGGCTTAATAAGATTGTTCCAATGGTGTTTGCTGTGAAATCCAAGCTGAATTCACAGGAGGGTGTAGTGCAACTCACAAGCTTTTTTTTGAGCTCTTCAGTGAAATCAATCGGCTGTAGGGTTGATTGGTGTGTTAATGAGGGTATAGTAACAAGTGGATGTCCCTCCAAATCAACCTTGACTCCGCTCATAGGCTGCGTGTAGCTTACTCTCAGCTTGTCTATCCATACCACACCCTGGGTTGCTGAAGTTATGGTTATTGGTATTTTACATGTGTCCTGATCACAGTTGCTGGCAATATATGTCTGGATTGCTGAAGCGAGTTGAGCATCCTGCACAATGTTTGGAGTTTCATCAAGTGGCTGTGATGACTGAAAAACGCGCTTGCCAACCACCTTAACAGTCACTTGCTCCGGGTATGGCAATGTGATTGCATCAATGATGCTGTCACGCAGCGAAACAAGGTCATTGTATGGCGAGACTGAGCCTTCTGTGGCATCTGCAACTCTGCGCATCATATTTAGTACCTCTTTACAGGGGGTTTTCTTAGTGCACTCCTCTTCTGGTATGCCAAGGTAATAACCTTCGTCTTCTTTTGGTATTGTGCTCTTGTCACCATAGATTGGGAAGATATGGGTTTTGATACGTTGAGTGTTGTATTTTTCAATTATTGCATCTATTACAGCATCCTCTGTACCTGATCCTGATAGCTGTGCAGGCTCAGGGTAAGGATTTACATTACTCTGGCGGTTCATGAGTGTCTGTCCTCCTCCTGTTGGATCCGAGTCGCTAATTGGAAAGATTATTCGTTTTGCATCATCTCTCCAACCACTGTAATGACGCATCAGCCAGAGTGTTGCTGTTCCCCATGCTTCGTCATAGCTGTCGAATGGATTATTTGTATAGATCATATCACACAGAGGCTTATCATTGAAATTGCGGCCGTCTTGGCAATACCAGAGTCCCATTTGTCTGTGATACATGCCTCTGAATTCTGTCTCCATCTCCTGTTGGGATACGATTGCCTGCTGGCATTTGCCGTGAGTGCCGCCTGATGCAATACCATAAATTGAAAAAGTGGAATTAACTCCAATATCATCTAAAGTGTTCTGCAGCAACTTGAGGTTTGTGCAAAGCACTGCCCATTCATTGGCCATGCTCCCGCTTGTGTCAATCAGGAAAACCATGTCAGCAAGTGCAGGTGTGCTCCTTCCTGAAACCTCAAACTCAATATCATTCACAACAGCATTCCTTGGGATTTCAAAATAGATTGTCTGTGTGTCAGATACGCCCTGCAACAGAATTGACTGATAGATTTCACCATCAGAGAACTGCCGAACTTGACTACTCTCAGGCACTGAGACTGCAAATGATGCATTATTGAGTTCTGCATATGCTGGAACTTCAAGAGGATATTGTTCAATCACTCCTCTTGACCTGAGGTGGATTGCCTGCTGGTCATGCTGCCCATAGAACTGCGTGATTTTCACTACTTGTTTCTCTGCTTGTGTATATGTGAGTTGTTTAAGCTGCTCGCAGTATGGGTCTCTGTAGTTGTACAAAGTGCGCACTCTATAGAGTGATTTGCAGTAATATTGCTTGCCAACACCTGTGCTGTTAGAAGCCAGAAGCAGCATGAGGGTTATGGCAACTATAGTAATCAGTATGGAGAAAATCAAAGTAACAGTAGCAAAACCTTTTTTTGGATCCATAGAGCTAGCGAAAATCTTCTGGTGTTCCTCCCTCCGGCTCACCCCCTGGTTGACCAGGATCTGGCACAGGTGTTACAGCAGGTGCAACCATCTGTGCAGTGCAGTCATATGCATTTGGGCAATGGAGTATCTCAGGCTCTTCTTTGTTGGTTAGATGCACAAGTACACCATATTTTAGGGTGAGTGGTTCCATCTTGTCAGCACCAACTGGATTTAGACATTTGCTGTCAGTGCAGCTCACTGTGATATCAATCAGTAGCTCGTGCATCTCGGCAACAGAACCGCAGTTGATTGGCAGGTATGTGATTTTATTTGTCCATTCTCCT
>JAHWHA010000110.1 GCA_019323665.1 Candidatus Woesearchaeota archaeon
ATGAAAAATTTAAAGAAAAGGGTGAAAGAATTATCCATTGGCTGCCTAAATCAGATAGTCTTATTAATGTTGAGGTCATGATGCCTGATGCAACCTATGCCAAAGGTTTAGGTGAAACATCGATGAAAAATATCAAGATGAATGAGTTTGTACAGGCCTAGCGTTTTGGTTTCATAAAATTAGACAAAAAAGAGAAGGATAAGCTGGTTTTCTGGTATACGCATAAGTGAGTTTTGGTAAATTCTCGTTATTACAGGCTTATCAAAAGAGATAAACTTGGGTTTGGATTTTAGAAGTATGTTGGATTGATTGATTTTATTCTCTGTTTTAGATAATCCTCTTTTATCAAGAATTTGATCAGCTGCTCTGGTTTTGTGTATTCTCTTTTCAATGTGGCGTGGATTTTGTTGTTCTCTATGAACGTGTTCTTGTGCTGGGCTTTGAATGCTTTCACGTGCTGTTTAGCCTTCAATGGAGGACCCTGGTGTTTCCTTGTTTTTGATAGTGGTGTTTTATCTACAATATACCAGAAAATCGCTTTCTGCTTGTTGTCCCAGTTCCAGCCTGCGTCTATCAGTTTGAAGTCATAGTGTTTCAATTGTATTCTTATGTACATGAAAGCTTTTAGGAGTTTTGCACCCACTACATCCTTTTTTCCCTCTGATGGTTTGACTTCCAACAGGATTAGCTTGTTGGGTTTTGCATTGCTCTTCAATTTGGACACACTAAATTTCTGCTTGACAAAGTATTTTTCACTTGGTTTTTGCATATATAGTTCTGCTAATTCTCTGAATCTGTTGAAGTTTGCTGTACTCAATGCTGCTGCTGCGTTGCGCTCTGGCTGTACTGGGTCAATTATTATCAAAGCACCTTTTTTTGACTTGTTCAAGGAGCCTGTGTAGTGTTTCTCAGGGTCTATCAGCTCGCCATATTGCCATCTGGATGCTGCCTGCAGCAGTTTTTCAAAGCTGCTGTAGTGGATTGTCAAGATATCAACAACATGGCCAGAAAAGCCTCTTATGTATGATTCTGCTCCGTATAGACTGTTTGCCTTGAGGAAGATTTTTGTGAGCAGTATCTGGTCAATCAGCTTTGGGTTTCTGGAGGTATATTTTTTTACCCAATCAACGTGGAGTGGAGAGGCGTCTGTTACATTGAGTGCCTGCCTATAATTGTCAATTTTCAATACAGGCACAATCTCGTAGTTTAATCCAGCTTGGGTGAACTGATAATAATCTCTTGAGCCCTGCACCCTGTCTATCTGGAAGTGTCTTGCCAGCACATTGCCAAGGATGTCTGAGATGTTTTTGTTCTTGAAGCTGTAGTCAAATCTCGCAAAAACATCAACATCAAAGTCTCCTTTGAGCATTGTGGATTTTGCTGCTGAGCCCCCCAGTACTGCTTGTGCTTCTATGCCTTCAGAAGTGAATTCTGAGTTGATTTTTTTTAGGGTTAAATCTATCTTTGTGAGCATTGCTTTCTGCTCTTTCTGAGAGAGCTTGTGCTTTGAGATTATCTTGCTGTAATCCATAGAATTGGTTGCAGATGTGGAGATTTAAAAAGGTTTTGCACAGATTCAGCTGAGATAGCAGTTGGCAATCTTTGGTTCTATTTCCACAATGCCCTCTTTTGCCTGCAACTCCTTGAACCAAGGCTCAAGTTTGAGCTCTGGCTGCCTGTTTGAATAGCGCTTGAGTATTGGGATGCCTTTTTCTATGAGGTTTGTTGCATAGCGGCTAACTAGATACCTTGTTAGGCCCAATTTGCGTGCCACTTCATCATAGCTAAGAAAATCACTTGCTGTGTAAAGAATAAGGAATACTTCCTGCTCTCTTGTTGTTAGTTTAATACCTTTAAGCAGATGCTCTGCCTTCAATCTCTCTTTGATCCTGTTGGGATCGAGCAGCATAATCAGTTCTTCAAATTTCTCATTGAGCTTGTCTATCTTCTGCTCTAATTTCTCTTGATACTCGTAATTTGCCTGGATCTCTGTTGTGTTTTGGTTGATTGCTTCTAGATGGTCATCAAGCTCCTTTTTTATTTTGTTGAAGGCTTCTCTTATTTGCCTGTCGTTCGAGAAGATTGGCATGTCTTATGGGTTTTTGTTTTGCCTTATATAATTTTTTGTTAGCCAGTATTAATGATAATATTCGAGGCGGTCACTACAACATTGAAATTGCAATCGGCGACGACCACCACCCAGGCACAGACGGCTTTCTTGAGTATAGATCCCTAGTAAATCCTATTCGGTGGGCAACAACCCCACCTCTACGAGGGGGAACGTTGCCCGTCATGTTGCGAGAGCTCGCTCGCTCCAAACCTGGCCAGGTGGTGGTCGCATGTGTAAAATTGTTCAGCCATGGCGTTGGCGAGCCGGGGGTTGTCCCTTACGGGGTAGCTCGCGAGGACAAGCGAAGCTTGTCCGAACCCGCCATGGTGGGCTGGACAATTTTACTCATTATTATTGAAAAATGGTTCAAAAGAAATATAAATAGAAAAAAATGTAAAACAGTTATGCTAACCAAATCAAGATTAGCCATACTATTAAGTAAACAAAAAGATTTCGAAAGACCTAAAGCCAACTTAGAGCAATACACAACTGACTCTGAAACAGCTGCAAGGATTCTCTGGAACGCGCATATGCTTGGTGATATTGAGAATAAAGTTGTTGCTGATCTTGGGTGCGGCACTGGGATTTTAGGTATTGGTTGTTTGCTTTTGGGTGCACAGTGGGTGCATTTGCTTGATGCTGACAAAAAAGCTATTGAGATTGCCAAGGCTAACTTATCTGGATTGGAGGAATATAATATTGCCAAGCGAGCTCATTTCATTGTGAAAGATGTCTCGGATTTTGAAATCAAGGTTGACACTGTTATCCAAAACCCGCCGTTTGGTGTGCAAAGGTTAAATGCTGACCGAGCTTTTCTTGAAAAGGCAATGGAATGCACAGAGACTATTCATTCTATCCACAAGATCGAGTCTGAGGGTTTTGTGAAAGCTTTGTGCAAAGAGAAAGGCTTTATAGTGAGCCACCTTTGGCACTATAGTCTACCGTTAAAACAGACAATGGCTTACCACACCCACCGCATCCAGCGTATAAATGTGGGGTGCTGGAGGCTTATAAAAAAGAAAACAATATAAATAGCATATATTTAGCCATATTAAGAATGGAGCTTAAGATTATTGAGGAGTCA
>JAHWHA010000111.1 GCA_019323665.1 Candidatus Woesearchaeota archaeon
CTCTTTAAGAAATTATTCTCAATCTCCTTCTTATCAACATATGAAATCAGCAACAGAACAACACCCAAAAAAATCAACAGTATCCCAAGTTTGATTGCCAGCTTCACAACATTCTTGGCAAAACCAAGCAGAAGGAAGAATACAATAAGCAGAAAAGCTAAAAACAGCAGCAGCCAGGTTACCATTGCAGGATATTCTTGAAAACCGGGAATTTAAATACTTTTCTAACAACAACTCTGAGAAGTTATTATACAAAATACACATGCAGATTTGCAAGCCAGGGTGATAGCAGTATCTGCACAACCATAACCAAAATAAAAAATGCGGCTGCATATATTCTATATCTTTTAAAAGCAGGCTTTGACTTCATATACACAAGGACAGCAGATGCAACAACACTCACACCCATAAGGAAAAATGGATACATCCTGAAGGCAACACGCAGATGGTCAAAAAACGGCCAAAATCTGAATAACCAGTAATAAGGTGCAATAACTGAGACTGGCCCAATAAGGCATATCAGTACAAACAAGCCAATAATACCATAAACCCCGAAAACCTTGTACTCAGTTTGTCTGAAGTTTTTCACAATCATAATAACCCCTAAACAAAACAAAAGCACCTGCATCAAGCCAATGTAAAGATGAGCCTCAATACCAAACAGCTCGCCAGCATAATCCAGCCTCCACAAGGGGTTTAAATTCTCTGATAAAGTACGGATTATAGCCTCACTCTTAAGCTTTTTCAAGAGGTAAAAACTGCTCAGTAAAATGCAGCTAATAACTGAAGCACCAAGAGCTGCAATTCGTTCCATGCTTATAGCAGGTTTCCATCCAAGTATTGAACCACGGACAATAAAATAGAAGGGCAGCATAAAGCTCAGATGCACAACATGATATGTGCTTCCAAAAACCTGCATTGCCATAGCCACGCCAAGAAATAAACCATCTTTAAGTCTACCATCCTTAATAATTCTCTCAAAAAAATAGAACACCAAAGGGATCCACTGAATCTGCATGGTGTTAGAATGACCCCAATAGTAAGCATAAGGAATATAGCAGGAACTCATGTAGATAAAGCCTGCCAACACAGCTGCAAGCCTGTCCTTTGATAACTCCAACATAAGCAGGTACATGAACACACCTGCCAGCACCAGTGAGCTCAAGAAAAACAGATTATGAAACACAACATCCTCCATGCCAAGATACTCTGTTAATAAAACCCCAAGAAAAATATAACTCTGGCTCACATCACGCTTGTCAGCTACAACAGGGCTTTCACCATTGTCAATTAACCTCTTTACCTCATGTATAACCCCCATGTGCTGAAGTGAGTCGGAATGTTTAATATCAGGATAAATCTGAGGCAATACAAAACCACCCATGTTTAATGCAAGGGGCCAGGTAATAAAGAGTGCAACAACAATGCATAACAAACATATAGATAGAAAGCTCTCTTTGATTCTCCAATCAAATCTCAGCCTCATTCTACCTCAAAAATCTCGGCCAGCATTTCAGAATCAACAATCCTCTCCTGAATCACAAGATCCTCAACAACAATCGCAGGTGTTGAAGTTATGTTGTAGAATTTCTTCAACAAGAAAACAGTATCGTCGGCAAAATCTGCATCAACTGGGAACACCAAAACAGTCCTGTTTACATCTTTCATCATAAGATTGAACTTATCAAACTCCTCACCCTGTTCCACACACCAATCACATTCTTTGGAATAGAAATAAAGCACAGGTATGAACTCCAAATTACCGCACTCCGCGTAGCTCCGAGAGGCGATTAGCCAAAAGCGTAAAGACAATCGTGTGTATTCCCTTTTTAATGTAACATACTCCTCAGAAGCAGGCTGAGTCTTTTCATATTCCTCAAGCCTGTATGGAAGTACCTCCCAATAATAACTAATCTGGGAATAGAGGTTCTCCATATAAAGATCCAGAAACCTGCACTTGTCAGCAGGCTCAAAATTATCAATAAATATTTGCTGGAGCTGAATATTCTTAAGATCAAGCGCAGAATTGTCCATAGCAGCTTTTAGCTCATCAAACTCTGCCCTCACCTGCCTTTGAATTATTCTTTCAGCATTAAGCCCTGAAAACACACCTGAGAGATAGAGCACAATAGACACAATTGCCGCAAAAATTAAGATATCAATTGTCCTAACCTTTTCAACCCTGCGCCCCATAGTAAATATAAACAGCTTAGGATTTATATAGTTTTTCTTGAGCCAACTCTTGACCTAATCTCTAGCACTTCCCTTGTCATCCTAAAGGTGTCTCTTAATGGCCATACCTTGCTTTTTGCGCGATTGATCCAGACAACGGGAACCTCTTTTACTCTGTAGCCAAACTTTTCTGCAAGCATGAGCACCTCAACATCAAAACCAAAGCCCTCAGCCTTAACAGCTCTGAAAATCCGCTTAGCCGCATCTGCACTAAAAAGCTTGAAACCACATTGGGTATCCCTATAATTGAGACCTGTTAAAAGTCTTACAATAATATTGAAAATGCGGCCCATAATAAGCCTGTGAAATGGCTGCTTTTTCCTGATTTCTGCACCTTTGATTACTCTTGAACCTATCGCAACTTCACAATCAACAAGAGCTTCCCTGAGCTTGTCAAACTGCTCAATAGGAGTTGATAAATCAGCATCAGTGAAAAGTACAATATCACCCTCAGCTTCTTTAACACCCTTTTTAACAGAAAATCCCTTTCCGCGGTTTCTACCATTTTTAAGCAACCTTAGATTTTTTAAACTCAATTCTTTTATGACAGCTGCAGTCTTATCCGTGCTGCCGTCATCAACTACCAGAATCTCAAAATTGAGTTTTTGTAGCTTAAAAAAATTGGTGATTGCTACCACAGATTCAGCAATAATATCCTCCTCATTGTAGGCAGGGATAACAATAGATAACTTAGAGCTTGCCATGCCCAATTAACCTCAAAAAAATAACTTAAATTATTTCTATTCTTTTAGGCAACTCAACATCAACAGCCCCATTAACAACAAGGCTGCCATATACTATCATGCTCTTCTTTCCGCCAGAGGTGATCTCTCGCTGCAATGGCACACCCCAGTAATCCCATAACCACATTCTCTCGGCATTACCCTGTGGGTTTGTGTAACTGACAACAACTGTGTTCTTGTTGTCAAGCTGCGGACGCTCAGTAATCTCACCATACTCCATCGCATTAACAACCTGCAATGGTGTGGTGATCTCAAAATCACCATAATCAACTTCTATTGCCCGCAGGTATTCACAATCCTCCTCAGTTATACATGCAAGGTAGGCTGTCCTTTTTCCAGCATCTAGGTAAATACTATTATACTCAAAATCGCCTTGTCTTTGTATCTTTGCATACAGGATCTTCTGCCTGTTGCCGTCAATATAGGCTTTGTAGGTGCCGTCACTATCCTTGAAAGTGTACTCGAGTCTTTGCACTCTGTCATTCTTTGCCAATATACCTAGAAGCTCTTCACTCATTTCCAATTGAGGTGGTTCTGGCTCAGGCTGAACCTCAGTAACCTCAGGCTCCTGATCAACAACCACAGGCTCAGATTCCTTTTCAGGAACCACAGGTTCAGGTTGCTCAACAGTGCATCCAATAACAAACAAACTTACAAATAGTATCCCAAATAATATCTTTTTGTCCATGGAATCACCCCAAAAAAGATAATACATATCGTTTATTTTTAAATCTTTCGAGATTGTTAATAGACAAATCTGCTTAAAACCAAGATTAATATCACTGAAGAGACAAAGAAAGCCA
>JAHWHA010000112.1 GCA_019323665.1 Candidatus Woesearchaeota archaeon
AACAGTGCGAGTTCTCCAGGAGAGATGGACAAGCTAACCATAACTGCATTCTTGTCAGGCATCCAACTTGAATGTACACCCCAAGTAATCAGCCTTGTTGAAGATGAACAAGGGGAAGAACCAAAATCAGAATGCAAGGCAAGCTTTACAGCAACAAAAGAGTACATAGCGCCTCTGCATATCCAGCTTGATTATGTGTATAGGCAGATAACAGATACCAAAGAGATTAAAATTAGGGCAAAGCAAACAGCACCATAAAACTTTCCTAATTCTCAATCCTTAAGCAGGTTCCAGCTTTTAGAAAACTATAAAAACACTCACTGTAAGATTTAGTCCATGGCGGCAGAGACTCTGTCAATAGCAGTGTTGTTTTTATTAGGTATTTTAATACTTGTATTGATTTTTAAGCTTTTAATAAAAATTGTAATATTGATACTAAGGTTTGATTTTCCTGAGGTTATGATGTTTAAACCCCCAGATAAGAGGGCAAAAATATTAAACAATAAATGGCATCAAGTCAAGGAGGAAGCAATTGAGGTTTTTCAGGCAGCAGCAATGACAGACACTGCAGAAATGCTCAGATTTAGAGGCTTGGATAACTCGCTGCTGAGCAAAGGAGACAAAGCTGATAAGTACTTCAAGAAGAAGAAATATAAGAAAGCTTCAGAAATGTATAGGGAAGTTATTAAAGACACAAAGAATAAGGTATGGGACAGTGTGTTCCAGCACATGCTGGAAGTTCAGGCTCAGAGACTGAAAAAATACGCAGATAACCCGGAGATTCAAGCGTATATACTCTCAAAGGGGTTTGATGTTAGTAAAATGAAAGAGCTTGCAGCCAATTATGCCTCAGCGAGCAGAGAAGCACAGAAAGCATTCAAGGAAGGCTATCTCTACAGGGCATATAAACTCTACAGAGAGGCGCTTGGCAACTACCATGATTTCAACGCAGCTTATCAAGCATATCAAGGAGCAAGATGAAGATACTCAAGAAACAATTGAAAAAAGGAATTGTGTCTGTAAAGGTTGAAGACCTTGATGATTTGTGGTATTTGAGCCAGGTTATAGAGCAACATGACCAGGTTAGCGGCAAGACTGAAAGAAAAATCAAACTTAAGGACAAATCAAACGAAACCCAGAAAGTCTATAAAAAAACAGTTTATATAACCCTTGAGGTTGAAAAGGTGGAATTCCATGAGTACTCTGACGTCCTAAGAGTCTCTGGCATAGTGTTTGAAGCGCCAGAGGATGTGCAGAAAGGTAGCCACCACACCTTCAACATCGAGCTTGGGAGTGTTGTGACAATAACCAAAAAGATGTGGTTCAAGTATCATCTGGAAAGGCTGGAAGAAGCAGCAGCCTCAGGCTGGCTCGACATTTTGGTGTTGGTTCTTGACCGCGAGGAGGCATTTTTCGCACTGCTTAAAAAACAAGGTTATAAAATCCTTGCTGAACTCAGCGGGGATGTGAGCAAGAAGGCAGATGTGCAGATACAGACTTCAAATTTTTACAAAGAGTTGATTAGCACATTAACAGAATACACACAACGCTACAAGATTAAATCGATCATAGTTGCTAGCCCAGCATTCTGGAAAGAGGAACTTGTTGAGAAGATCCAAGACCAAGAGCTAAAATCTAAGATCACTGTTGCAACATGCAGCACAGCAGACAAGCAGGCAATCACTGAGCTGCTCAACAGACCTGAGATACATACTGTACTCAAGCAGCAACGGGTTGCCAAAGAAACAAAGCTTGTTGAAGAGCTGCTTGCGGCTATTTCAAAAAACTCATTGGCAGCATATGGGTTTAGTGAGACAAAGCAGGCAGTTGAAGCGGGTGCGGCACTCAAATTCCTGCTCACAACAAAGTATATCCATAATAAAAGGCGTGTGGAAGAGTTCACAGAGATTGAGTCTTTGATGAAACTCGCGGAGTCACTTGGCGCAACAATCACTATAATCAACTCAGCGCATGAAGCAGGCAGAAAGCTGGACGGATTAGGGGGGATTGCAGCAGTACTCAGATACAGGATTGGCTGAGCTTTGCATTTTTGGCATTTTGTCATCAGAAATTGTCAGAAAAATTTATATAACATCAAGACAACTTAAAAGCAGATGGAGCCAACAATAAAAGAGGATTTAATAAATATTCTAGCCAAAGCTTTGGAGATAATCAACCAAGGCAATTTCTTTGAGCTTAAGGAGCTCAGCAATCACACAATCCATAATGCAAGCATCTTCCAGGATGAGTATTCAGTTTCAATTGCGGTGATAATGTATGCATTGTCAAAAATCCTTGAGAGAGGCAAGCCTAAACTTGACACTATCAATAGCCTAATGAAAGACGCAGTGCAAGTACTCAGCAAGGATGACTGGGATAGTTACAAGGCGATAACAAAAGAGATGTTCAAATTTATAGCAGATATTGACTCCAGACTCAAACTTTTTATTGACGAAGTTGTTAGACAAGCTGAAATAAAGAAAAGCTCTAAGATTTATTATCATGGAATCTCACTTGGGCAAGCAGCAAGCATTCTTGGAGTATCACAGTGGGAGCTGATGAATTATGTGGGCCATACAAAGATGATGGATGAGGGTTATGAAAGGCCAGATGTTGTTGAGAAGGTTAAATTCACGAGGTCTCTATTCAAATGAAGTCGCTTGTTTTTGATACAGGACCAATAATAACTTTGACTATGAACAACATGCTCTGGCTGTTGGAGCCATTGGAGAAAAGATTTAGCGGTGACTTCTTCATTACACAGCAAGTCAAAAAGGAGCTTATTGACAAGCCGCTCAGCACGAAACGCTTTAAGTTTGAAGCTCTCCAGGTTCTGCAGCATGTAAGCCGAGGAGTTATTAAGGTTATTGATGAGCCTGCAGTTACTGATAAAGCAAATGAGCTGCTAAATCTGGCAAACAGCTGTTTCCGCGCAAAAAAACACAATATCAAAATAGTTCATCTTGGAGAGATGGAAACAGTAGCACTTGCTCTTCATAAAGGCTCGGAGGCAATTGTTGTGGATGAGCGCACTACAAGGTATCTTGTTGAAAAGCCTGAAAAAATCCAGGAATACATGGGCAGTAAGATGCATACACAAGTTTCAGTTAATCATGACAATCTCAAGCAGCTTAAAAAGCAACTAAACCCTTTGAAAGTGATACGCTCAGTAGAGTTGATTACACTTGCATACGAACTTGGACTTCTGGATCTTTTCACAACAGAGCGGGAGAATGAGCTTCTTCCAAATCTCAAGGAGACGCTTCTTGAGTCTGTGCTCTGGGGTGCTAAGCTGAAGGGTTGTGCAATTTCATCAGATGAGATTGACACGATAATGCAGCTGGAGAAACCACAAACCTGAGAATAGGTAACAACTGCCCTTTTTCTTTCAACGTCCCTTCTTGATTTCAGCAATAAAAAACCCCTCAGTGTCATTGTCCTGGGGCCAAATGCGCAAACACTTCCTTACACGATTATCGTAACTCTTTCCTTCAAAACTTATAACAGGGTTACTTCTGCTGATTTTCAACATTACATTCTGAAGTTCTGCATCATCATTCTTCTCAAGAAACCAGTCAATTACCCCTTCATTCTCCTCTGGTTCAAGAGTGCAAGTGGAATAGACAAGTGTTCCTCTGCTCTTCAGAACATCATAACCTGTCTGTAGCAGCTTCTTCTGTGTAGCAGCCAGTCGCTTGACCATTTTGGGATTCCACATCTCAAGGGTCTTGAATGATTTCCTTATCGCACCTGTGCCAGAGCAAGGCGCATCAACAAGCACTCTGTTAAATTTCTGAGAAATCTTGCTGAACTTCGTACCCTGCATTAATGTCACAACACTATTCTTGACACCGCAGCGCTGCAGGTTAATAGATAGAGGAGCAATCCTTGTAGTTGAAACATCATTACATACAACTATCCCCTGGTTTTCCATCTGCTGCGCGATTTGAGTAGATTTTGAGCCAGGTGCTGCGCACATGTCAAGCACAACCTCACCCGGTTTTGGGTCAAGCACAACCACTGGAATCATTGATGCAGTTTCTTGCACATAATAATAACCAAGCGCATGCTCCACCATATTGCCGATATCTCTCCTGCCATCAATATGCTCAACCCAGAAACCATGCTTGCACCACGGAATTGCAGTCAGCTGCCAGTCATTAAGAGCAAGCCTTACATCTTTGATTGACGATTTTAGTGGATTAACTCGGATACTCTTGCGCAGAAATCTCATAGAATAATCAATAAACATGTCATAATCATCATGGAGCAGCTCTCTATAACGCTCTTCAAAACCTTTTTTTATTTGCACATCTTGCGCTCTGGTTATTGCTGCCATATTCATTGTTTGTTCATTTGATATTCAAATCATCTTAACCATATAAACCCCTTGCTTTTTATAACCTTGCTTCCTGTAATATTCTCGGACACCAACCCCTGAGATGATAACCATTCTGTTTTTGCTGAAATCATCTACTGATATCTGTTCAGCTCGTTTGAGCAAATTTTTTCCAATTCCATGATGTTGCACACTCCCAGAACCGCCAATAGGTGCTGCTGTTCCGTACACGTGCAGCTCACGGATGCCAGCGCTCTTTGCTGTTATCTCTGGCCTGAAAGGCTTATCAGGGATACGGAGCCGGCAGAAGCCTGCTAGCAAATTGTTTTTTATGTCTTCAGCTGATATGAAAATTTCAGTTCCGTGAGAGGCTTCATACTCAGATGTAATAATCTTCAGATTTTTAAGATCTAACTTGGAGTTGCGGGGCTCTCGGCATCTAATACATTGACACATCTCTCCGCGTTTCTTCATAACCTTATGCACTTCCTGCCTGAGATTTGTCATATCAACACCAGCTGCGGTCACTTTTGTGGGGATATCACGTTGCACTCGCATTATCCTGCAGTATTTAGGCATAAATCTTTTAAAATCTGCAATTAGCTTTGCAGCCTGTCCAGTTGTAATAGGCTTATATTCCCCTTTATTGTACTCTTCATAGAGCGCGGTGCCGGGCATAACCATGCACGGATATATCTTAAGTGCATCAGGCCTGTAATCAGGATTTGAAAACAGCTCTTTGAGCATCTTAAGATCCTCGTCAATAGAAGTGCCAGGCAATCCAGGCATCATATGATAACCAACTTTGAGCAGTGAATCTTTGAGTAGCTGGGTTGCTTCAATGGTTTGCTTAACAGAATGTCCTCTTTTTACATACTCAAGCGCAGCATCTTTAAGACTCTGCACACCAAGCTCAACTCTTGTTGTACCATATCTTAACATTTCACCTATTTGTCTCTCTTGGCAATAATCTGGCCTGGTTTCAACACACAAAGCAACACATCTGACTTTGGCATGCTCATTCTGTTTCTGTTCTTGCTCCAGAACACACTTGTTTTTTGTTGCCAGCAATCTCTTCTGGATAGATTGAACACGCTCTATATTCCCAATTTCACCAAGCAGTTCAAAGAATTCCTTGAATTTTAGGAATCTAAGTTTGTTATTGTGAAAAAACATGCTGCTGAAATCATTCATCGCCTTGTATGAGTCTTCAATAAAGCTATCACGATAAGCCTTTGGAGCAGCTGGAAAAGTGCCTCCCATCACAATCAGCTCAACTTTGTCATAATTATGCCCAAGCACAGTATACTGCTCCAATCTGTTAAAAATCTGCAGATAAGCATCATATCTGTTACGGGCACCGCGCATGGACGCAGGCTCATGGCCGGTATAGCTCTGCGGCACATCTCCAAATTCTGAGGATATGCCTCCAGGACAATAGCTGCATTTCCCATGAGGACATCTCAGGGGCTTGGTCATTATAGCAACCACCGCAACACCTGAACCAGTTCTGCTTGGCTTTGAGACAAGCGCTTTTAGGTTTTGCAGGTCTTCTGGTTCAGCGTGCAGCAATATCTCAAAATCAGAAGGGATTTTCTTTAACCCATATTTTCGGCAGAGCTGCAGCTTTAGCTCAGAAACACGCTCTTTAGAGAGCTGCTTGCCTTTTATCTTTTGGATCAATTCTGAATATATATTCTGAAGCTCCATATTCAGAATTAACCTTTGGCCATTTAAAAACATTCGTTAATCCCTCCTTATGCTAACTTCACAATCCTTTTAAGCTGCCCTTGATTCCAGCTTCCTTGGAGGTGGCAATATCCCCAAAGTAGCTATTACAAAATGTGAAGAATATGACACCGTGTTAATTGAGCAAAAAGTCTCTGAGTTATTTGGCACCCTGGATTTCAAAATCAAACCAAAATCAAGAGTCCTTATCAAACCCAATATACTGATAGGAGTCAAACCTGAGAAGGCAGTCACAACACATCCTGAATTTATTAGAGGGCTAGTGTGGTTTCTCAAGAAGAAGAAATGTGATATTATAATTGCAGATTCCTCTGGTTTTATAGGAGGGGGTACAACAAGGCATGCGCTTGAACCCACAGGCATGCTCAAGATTGGTAAGGAGGAATCTGTCAGGGTTGCTGCTCTTGAGGAATTCAAGCAGTCAAAACACAAAATCAAAGGAGTTATGCTGAGCGAAGTGATGAAGCCTGACATCCTTGATCAGGTTGATATGATCATCAACGCTCCAAAACTCAAGACACATTCACTCACAGCCATCACAGGAGCTGTGAAGAATATGTTTGGTACTGTTCTTGGAGGCCAGAAACAGCAATACCACAACCAGGCTAGCTCCGCGGCAAAATTTGCAGAAATTATAGTGGATATTTATGAGGCAAACAAACCACACATCACAGTTATGGACGCAATA
>JAHWHA010000113.1 GCA_019323665.1 Candidatus Woesearchaeota archaeon
ATGTGGTTTCCGAGTAAAATGCCCGCCCCTAGTGTACTTACAATAAAACCTACAGTGACAGCACATAACAACGCATGCTCTCTGTTTAAACCTGCAATAAATGGCTGATATGCAATCTGTGTTTCAATCTCACTGGATTTATGATGTCCAAAACCATTTTCATCAGTCTGCCATGTTGGAGGCAAATAAAAACTTGAGCCAGGTTCGTTCCTTTCAAACATATCTCTCATATACATTGGAATTAATAATTAATATATATACTTTTTGAAATAACCTATCAGATAGTAGTGATAATTCCACAAGAAATTAATATTATAAAAATTTCCCAACAACATGATAACAAGAAAGATGGCTCATGATCTGTTGCAGGGCACTTGCGCACCATCAGAATTTACAATGTATCATGGCACAACAGCAAAAGCAATTGTTGAGATGCTTAAAACTGGAACATTACCAAATAGGATAATGTGGGACAGTAACCGCAACAGAGACGATGGAAGTGTGCCTGACGAGCATCCTTTGGATAAAGGATATATGTTCTTTGCACCTATTAAACATTGTTTTGTAGGGCATCCTATATATGATATACTTTATCCTGAACCATACGAATATGTAGATCCTTTTTTTGATTGTCAAATATATGCTAGATTGCAGCAGCAATATTTATTGCTCGAAGAGCTTTGTGGTACTTGGCCATCTGGATTTGTTACAGACTATTTTCCAGGCGAATGCATGGACAGGGAATTTGAATTTGAGTGGGAGGTAGAAAAATTCCGCAAGTTGGCAGACTATGGAGCAGATAGATTATGGGATGAGCTGAGCTATAGAAAAGGAGTTTGTGCGGCTCTCAGTCAAAAGGTTTTTGAACTGGAAATTGAACCCGGAGCTGATGCGCCAGAGGAAGAAGTTATGATCCATCTGCCTACAGGTCTCCCAATAAAGTATATTGGTAAAATTATCCCCTTAGGTGATTTTGAATGGAGACAAATCACGGATTGGATTGAAAAAGAATTACCTGATTAGCACTCTATCCTTCATGCAGCACAATCAGACTCTGAGTGTTATCAACTCCTTCCAATACTTGGAGTTTGCCCAATAACACCTTATCAAACTCCGCAACATCCTTAACACGCACAATTGCCACTAGGTCAGTGCCTCCAGAAACAATATCAACTCTTTCGACAAAATCAAATCTCCTCAGTTCATTGGCCAGGTCATATTGTGTGCGAGACTTCTCTTTCAGGACACGCAAATTCACATTAAACAGAACGTAAGCCACAAAAGGCTTGCCAATCTTAGCGTTGTCAAGTTCAAGTGTGAAACGTCTAATAATCCCAAGCTCCTTGAGGCGTTTGATCCTGTTGTGTATAGTTGTCTGAGGAATAAGCGTCTTCTTGGAGATCTGCCTTGTGGTCAGATCGGCATTCTCTTTCAGAATCTCAATAATCTTCAAATCCTTATCATCTAATATATTATCCATCTTGGAAAGAAATTTCAATAAATATTTAAAGATTTTGATGGATTTTCCAAACCTAGGCTCAAGGCTTTTGAATACCAAAATAGCCAGGAAGAGAATTCAGTGACTTCAGAGTTGGCTCTGCTGAAAAGTTCGGGTAGTAATACTCCCCCCTATCTATCCTTATAAAAGGTAATGGAACAGCTGAGGCTGCTCCCTGATCCTCTGGACCATTGCCAACATAACCTTTCGCAGTCTCAACACCAAGCTTGTTCATACAAATCAACAATCCTTCTGGATTAGGCTTTTTCTTGACACCAGTATACCTGTTGGCGCTTACAACAGCATCAGCAATACTCTCACCAACAAGAGAGAGTTCAAATTCTACAATCCATGCAGAAGCGCTTGTCACAATACCGATTAGAAAACCAGACTCTTTGAGTTTATGTATAGCATCAACGTCATTGTAAGCATGAGTATAATTTGCCCTGAGCTCAACAGTGTCAAAATCTACGTAAACAGACCAGAACTCATCAGGATCAATTCCGAAGCTCTCCCTAATAATATCATCTCTAAGTGGCTCGAACCAGAATCTGTCAATATCCCTTTGTAAGGCTCTCAAACCCAAATGCTTCAGAGTCTGGCCCACAAGCTTGTACCTATGTATTGGCTCCTGATAAACCAGAGTACCATCCAAGTCAAAAAGGATTGCTTCCATTATAAGAGAAAAATATAAGCACTATTAATTATTTATCTAGATATAAAGGAGATACACAAGTTAGGTGATATACAAGTCCGCCCTGCTCATGTTGCTCAGTGCTTACAGCATATCCCTTTTCCTCAAGCTCCTCAGGTATTTGGACTCCATAACCACACCTGCTCCACATCTCCAGAACAAAAGGATTTTGAGGCAGCACAAATCTCACAGGTATTTTACCTTGATCTGAACGGTTGAGAATAACCTCGGCAATCTCTTTTGCACTCTTCGAACAATAGGTTTGTCCTTCACCAACAATCTCATCCAAAGTAACTGTAGCCATTTCATAAGTGTTTGTATCTTTGTCACCCATATTTTAGACCTCGCACAAATCTGTTCCACACAATCAAACA
>JAHWHA010000114.1 GCA_019323665.1 Candidatus Woesearchaeota archaeon
AGGATGTGTTGCCAAGAATAATTAATAGTGCTGTGCAGATTGGTATCAGAACTGCAAAGAGCTTTTTAATTAAAGGCTTCAAGACTGTGCAAGTATGCAACTCTTTACAGCTGTTGTCAAGTGATTTACACATCATATTACAATTGGCGTAGTGTAATATAAATCTTACTAGGATTTTTGAAAATATGCAAATAATGTTTGGATTTTGCTACTAACCATATATGAGAGTTTGAGTTAGAATGAATTTGCCAAGAGTGAAGCACAAAAATTTATATATAGTGATTAATTAATAGGTATGATGGGGGTTGAGGATGTATTTGTTTATCTAAGGGGCGTTCTTTCCAGCGTATACACCAATGCCCTTAGCGCAATAATTATTTTACTTATTGGTTTTGTTGTAGCAAGGCTTGCAGGCAGGCTTGTGCAGAAGCTGATGCAGGAGTTCGAGATCAACAAGCTTTTTAGAAAAGCCGCCAATCTGAAGATCTCACTTGAGGAGGTTGTCGCAGGGCTTGTCACTTACCTGATTTATTTTGTGGTCATCATTATAAGCCTCCATCAGCTTGGTGTTGCGCCTGCAGTGCTAAATTTTATTTTGATTGCGATGCTTGTGATTGTGCTTGCTTCCATTCTTTTGGGATTCAGGGATTTCCTGCCAAATCTGATTGCAGGCATTTATATTTATCGTGAAAGGTTTCTGCATGAGGGCGACATGGTGAAGGTTGGTGGTGTTGAAGGTGAGATTGTGAAGCTGAGTGCAACAGAGCTGAGATTAAAGACTAATAGTGATGAGATTATCTACATACCCAATTCTTTGCTGACGAAGAAAGAAGTAGTCAAGTTGAAAAATTAAGGGCAATTGTTATATCCATTAATATGATCTACCTGAGATGTGTGAATTCTTCTGTAATGTTATAGGCTTGCGAAATAAATAATGAAAAATCAAAGCGATTCGAGCATAGAAACAATATTCCAAATTTGAGCTCTTGTATAGGACTGCATGTTGTTATCGCTGGCTATTTCCTCCATCTCCTGCAGTGCCTTGTCAATCCGAAGCTTGAGTTCATCTTTGCTTTGGAGTATTTGGATAGTGCCGGCAACCTTTGCACGAATATTCCTTGGGACTGTTGAGTCCTCTTCAAGCTCCTGCAGAGCCTCTATTATCTCGTCAACCTGTTGCTGCTTGCTCATTCTTTTGATTCCAGCTGTCCCATGACTTGTTTTTGCAGTTCTGATGCCTTGTCTCGCAACTTTGACTCCTGCTTTTCCAGTGACTTTATGCGCAGCTCCAGGACCTCCTTCTTCTCTTCAAGCTCCTTTTTCAATGTCTCAGCATCTGACTGAATGAGAATATTAGCAACAATCTTATAGCCTGATTTCTTGTCTTTGAGTTCATCAATGGCTGACTCTGTTTCCATAAGCTGCACCTGGAAACCTTGTTTTTGGAGTGCGGTTGACTGCAGGTTCTGTTCAAGCAGGCTGAGCTGCTTAATTTTCTGCTGGGTTTGCTCGTCCACTTTCATTTTATCTTGCTAACCTTTTCATAGACTTTGAGTAGTTGGATTATTGAATCTGTTGTGCTGCGAAGCGCAACTGCATCCTTTGCCTTGATATTGACAATTGTTTTATGATCCCTGCTGTCAAGCTCAACTGATGCACGGGTTGATTTGAATCTGTCAACCTCAGGTTTGAGCAACTTCAGTACAGCTGAGTTGTCAACTGTTAATGTGAGCTGATAGTTCATCTTGCCTGGACTTTTGTCAAAGCTGTCCTTGGCTTGAAGAGCATCTTTGAACCGCAGTAGGGGCACCTGATACGCTTTCTGAGACTGTCAAACTTGATTTTCTTATTGCATGAGAAGCACTTGTATTCAACCATCTAAACCGCCTCCTTTTCTTGCTTTTGGGGTTTGAGTCTTGGGCTATATGCACCACCAGCGAATTTTGAAGAACATTTGGTGCACTGCCATATTCCTGCTGAAACTCTCTTGAGAGAGTTAGAGCTGCACTGTGGGCACTTGTGCTTTCTCTTGTGTTCTGCTTCAGCTTTCTCCAGCCTGCTCTTAACAGTTGTGCCGTACCTTGGTCCTAATCTCTTTGTAAGCGCTTTTTTTCTTGCCATCTTGATATGGGGCTGCCCGGATTTTCAAACAAACCTGAATACAGTCTGACTCTTTGAACCGGGGTCGTCTGGTGTTCTGCAGTATGACCCAAACCAGAAAGGATGAGCCAAGCTACCCCACAGCCCCTTGTTTAGGGGATGGTGTCTTTGCGTGGTATTTAAACTTTACTCTTTGGGATATATGGAATTTGTTGGATAAAAGAAAAAGGGAATAAAAAAATAAAATTTGCTTATGTAGCACAATTGCCCATAAGGTTCTGGTCACCAGTGAAGCTGAAGCTCTGGCTCAGAACATTGTCTGTGTACACAATAGTCACCGGGAATGAATAAGATGTGGAACAAGCCACTAAAGCATTACCTGTGTGTGTTATAGACTGCCCTGGATTTAGAGTAATTGAGCTCCCAGCAGCAATCATTTCAGCTGTGCCTAGTAATATTGAAGTAATCTCTACTGAGTTTTCTTGGTTGTTCCTGACAACCAAAGTGACTTGTCCTGGGTTTGTTGCCGATGTGTCGCTAATAACTGAATACGATGTGAATGCCACATCTGTAGTTGCCCAGTAGCTTGCTGATGTCCTGGCACCTGCTCCTCCGCCTATACCCGGAATTCCTCCCATCACACCTACTACTATAAGCGCTATAATAATAACCACTGCTAGAATAATAAGGTATTCTGTTGCTGTTTGCGCTTTTTTGTGCATTTTATCACCTCATTTTAATATTTCTTGAATATCAAGTCTACTTTTGTATAACCCTTTTAAATATCTTTTGGTTTTTAGTTCCAAAACTATATATATTAAGTCATCCCCACAATGTACTGGCCAACAGCGCGGCCTGCCCACAGGAAAATAAGCATTGAGCCAACCATAATAGTCACAGCATATTTCAACCCTGATTTCTGGTTTCCCTCATTGATCACACCAAGCAGCATTGAGGCAAGCACGGCTGTCATGAAGAGTATAATAAGTGAGAGGTTGCTCAAAAAATCAGGGGTTATTGACACCTCAC
>JAHWHA010000115.1 GCA_019323665.1 Candidatus Woesearchaeota archaeon
GTTGCCGCTGTGGTTTGACAATGAGGATGGTGAATTCCACTTTTTTGGTGGCGATTTCCCTGAGGATAGGTATTTCTGGTTTGATATCTTATTGTTTCCTGAGGTTTTCAAGGCTCTCCCTAATAACATCACTCTATATGATATTAATGAATATTCTGTGCAGGGTGTGAGCAGTACCTTCCCAGATTACCAAACAAACTTTATTTGTGATGAATCCCATTACTATGTTGAAACCAGTGTGATGAAGGAGATGAATGATTACTTGAAGAGCTACGGCAAGAAGCACAGGAAGAATCTGATGCATGACCTCAAGGGACTTGAGAAGCTTGGGGTGAAGGCTGAGTGGCATCGTCTGGCAAATTATGAGGAGTTTGTGCATTTTAATGTTGAGCGCTTTGGTAATGAATCTGATTTTGACGATGCTGTGTTTGTTGCCCAGTTCAAGAGAATGCTTGAATGTTTCAATGAGTTGAAGATGCTGTATACTGTGACACTGCTTCTTGATAATAATGTTGTGGGTGTGATGTATGCTGCCCATTACAGAGATGTATACTATGTACTGAACGGCGGTTATAACAGGAATGTGAAGAATTTGGGGAAGCGGATGGTGTGGGAGCATATTACAAAGGGTATTGAGCTTGGCGCTGCCAAGGTTGATTTTCTTTCAGGTGACACGGGCTGGAAGCAGCTCTGGAATTTTGAGAAGAGGCCTTATTACAGGTTTGAGAAAACTGTCCCTCTATGATCTTTCTGGTTTGTGCTTGCCTTTTTCAACTATGAGTGCATGAAACTCCTGAAACAACTTGTAGTCTTTTTCCAGATTTTGTTCAAACAAAGTTTTAATCTCATCATACTTTGCTGTCTCATCAATTAAACCTAATCTCAAAAGTAATCTCTTTGTATAAGCATCCACAACAAACTCCGGCTTTTTGTATGCATATAGCAAAATTGAATCTGCGGTTTCTGGTCCAATACCCCACACTTCCAGCAACTCCTTTCTTGTTGGTGTTTTGTCTTCAAGCTGTGTATAAAACTTTGAGAATGCTCTCAACTTCTTTGCTTTCTGGTTGAAATATCCTGAGACTTTAACCAGCTCTCTGAGCTTGCCATCACTTAGTCTTTCAAGTCCTATTACATTTAATGCATCAACTTTATTTAAATTGAGAATTGCCTTTTCAACATTTTTCCAGGCTGTGTTCTGTGTCAGTATTGTTCCTATGCAAATTTCAAAAACTTGCTCTTGAGTATTTGGATAAGAGTAATCTCCTTTATGGTAACCTGTTTCAATCAAAGGCCACCAGCCCTGTGGACCATATTCATTTAATAGCTCTTTGTAAAGTTTAAGCAAATTCATCTGCATATGTGCCACTTCGGCCTGATATCCAACTTTAGCTGTTTTCTAAGAATATAGTAAACAAAGCCAACCCCCACAAATGCCATTAGTTCACGCATTAAGCCAACCTCTCTGTATCTGCGGTCGCTGTTGTATGCCACTGATTTGAGAATTTTTGGTTTTGAGATTTTGTAGGCTTTTTCTGAAATTTCAGTATCCTCAAGCACATTGCCAAATCCCTCTGGGAATCCGCCAATCTGTTCAAATACCTCGCGCTTGATATAAAAGGTGTTCGGGAACACAGGTATCTTGAACCAGTTGACTGGGTCATATTGGTGCTTGATTATCAGATGGCTACTATCCACAGCGTACAATGGCCTGCCAGTGCTGCTGCCATTTGAACCGTGTTTATAGGTCTCTTCATGATAGCAGTTTGAGAAGCGTACATCTGCATCCACAAACAGAAGTATGTCTGCCTTTGCAGCCCTGGCACCAATATTCCTATTTTTTCCGTTGTCTCTTGTGTTGACCTCAATAACCTTTGCACCAAAGTTTTGTGCCACTTCTGCAGTATTGTCAGTGCAGGAATCAGCCACAACAATTATTTCAAAATCCTTGAATGTCTGGCTATTCAGAGAATTGAGCGGGCGTTCTATGTATTTCTCCTCATTGTATGCTGGGATTATCACAGAGATTTTTGGTTTCATATCTCTAATCCTTATCCGTACTATTTAAAAACATCCCCGTAGTATTTAAAAATAAATGGAGTATAAAAATCTTGTGTAAATTAAAGTGGAAACCTTAAATCTACATGTAAAATCAACTTATCTCTTTAAACACAATCTTTATATATCACCTTTATTTACTATTTTCAAAAAAATCTAAAAATTCCAAAAATCCAAAAAATGAGTGATTTAGAAAAAGATTTTATTGAGTATTGTGTGCGCATTGGCAGGGGTATGGGCTTTGACTCCTTGTCTGGCAAGCTGATTGGCATAGTATATATTGAACCAGAAAAGGTGGCAATGGAGGAATTGGCCCAGCGCACTGGTTATAGCCTGGCATCTGTCTCTGCAAGACTAAAGAAGCTGGAAAGCCATGGTCTTGTGGAGCGCAGCAAGCAGCCTGGCAGTAAAAAGCTGTATTATTTTATGGAAAAGGATTTGCACAAGGTTATGCAGAAAATGTTCAAAAGAGTTTATGATACAGAGGTTGTTGCAGCAAAGAATGAGATGCCCAGGCTTATTGACAGGTATAAGAAGATGAAGCTCACTCAAAATGAGCAAAAGAAATTGCATAATATTAAATACTACCACAGGCAAGTGCTGGAGTTCGAGAAACATATGCTTTCTTTTGCCAAGTGTCTGGAGGGGAAATGAAAAAAGAGCCGATTATCAAGCTTATTGATGTATGGAAAATTTATGAGATGGGTGATGTGAAGGTTGAAGCTCTCCGTGGTCTGAATCTTGAGGTTAGACAAGGTGAATTTCTTGCCATCCAAGGACCTTCTGGCTCTGGCAAGAGCACTGCTATGAATATGATCGGTTGTCTAGATGTTCCTTCGAGAGGTGCAATCTACTTAGAAGGCCATGATATCAGCAAACTGGAGGAATCTGATTTGGCTCAAATAAGGGGTCAAAAAATTGGTTTTGTGTTCCAGAAATTCAATTTGATAAACACTTTGAGTGCAGCTGAGAATGTGATGCTGCCGATGATGTTCCAGGAACATCCACCAGAACTCAGAAGACAACGTGCTTATGAGCTGCTCAAGCTTGTGGATTTGCATGACCGTATGGATCATAAACCAAATGAGCTGAGTGGTGGCCAGCAGCAGCGTGTCGCAATTGCACGTGCCTTAGCTAATAATCCTGATGTTGTTTTAGCTGATGAGCCAACTGGCAATCTTGATTCAAAGACCGGTGAGAATGTTTTAAGTTTTCTCACAAAACTCCATGAGAATGAGGGTAAGACTATTGTTATGGTGACACATGATGCTTCAATGGCAAAGCATGCTGACAGAGTTGAAATGCTACTAGATGGAAAGATTATTAAAACTTTAAATAATAACCATAAAAGGAAATGAGGTGTTGATATGAAAAGAGTTGTTTATGCACTAGTTGCTTTGTTGATATTAATAGGTTCAGTCTATGCTGATACGCCTTCAGGCCGTGTATCTGAGTCTGTAAATGTGCAGGTCAGCCTGCTCACCCAGAATCCAGATCCTGTACAGCCTGGGAGATATGTTGAGATTCGCTTCAGGGCTGAGAATCTGGGAGTATATAATGCAGAGGATGTGGTTTTTGAGCTGATGCCTGAGTATCCTTTTAGCCTTGATCCTAGTGTTAGTGCCAGGGTACAGGTTGGTACCTTGTACGGGCGTTCAATGGGCGAGGATGCTGCTACTATTTACTATAGAGTGCGTGTTGACAAGGATGCGATTGAAGGTGACAATGGATTGAGGTTGAAATATAGCACTGACGGAGGTAGTAGCTGGATTTTGTTGGATACCTTTGATATCAGGGTTCAGACACTGGATGCTGCAGTTGATATCACCAATGTTGCATCAACGCCAAGGAAGATTGAGCCAGGCAAGAGTTCAGTGGTTGAAGTGACCGTGAAGAATCTGGCAGACAGCCTGCTGCAGGATGTGGCTGTTAAGCTTGACTTGAGTGATGATGAGATGCCTTTTGTGCCTGTGAATTCCATAAGTGAGAAGCGCATCGCAACTTTAGGTGCAGGGCAGAGCACTGTGTTTGAGTTTGAGCTGATGGCTGAGGGAGATGCAGCTTCTCAGGTCTACAAAGTGCCCATTGATATCACTTACACTGATGAGA
>JAHWHA010000116.1 GCA_019323665.1 Candidatus Woesearchaeota archaeon
GATTTTAATCCCGTGGTCTGTAATGTCAATCTCCAATGTGTTTTCAGAGTGCTGTGTGCCTCGCATTTTAAGAATCTCCAATGCTCTTACGCGGTGGCCTTTCTGCTTCACATGGTATAGCAGTATTATGCCGTCAACCTCAAACTCAAGTGATGCTACAATTGTGCCTTCACTTGGTGACACATCCTCTGCTGTGAGCACTGCTGTTATCCCCCATTTTGAAATTAGGTCGAAGAGTGAAAGTGCTGCCTGCTTTTTTTCAAGCATGTCAGAATAGAGCAAGGTAAAGGATGTGACTGAATCAATCACAATTCGCTTGATATTGGATTCTGTGATCAGTGTTTCAATAACACCCCCTCATTCAACAAGAACTTTCTTGACTTGGGTTGGCTTGTATTTCAGAAAAACAAACTTGCCCTCTTTCTCATATTTTGCCAGGTCCCAACCAAAATCAAGCATATCCTGGTAGAGGCGGTCCTTGCGCTCTTCAAATGTGATGTACATACCAGGCTCTTTGAATTTCTCTATTCCGTTCACAAGGAACTGGATGGCGAAGATTGTCTTGCCTGCACCTGCAGGACCTGCAACAAGGTTTATGCTTTTCTCCCTCAGCCCTCCTCCAATAAGCTTGTCAAAGTTGTGGATGCCTGTAGGCACTCTCTTGATTGGATTGGATTTGGTTGCCATCTGCCTCTTTTTGTATTCCTATAACTATCTATCTTCTGAATTTTATGATTTTTGTATATAAAGGTTGTGGTATTTGACTTGATGATAAATTTTATTCACAACAGACACCTATACAAGGGAAATCAAAAAAGAATGCAAAGCCTCTCAAAAAACTCATCTCAGCATCCTGAGTCTTCTCTCCATCTCTTTATGATCAGGGAATCTCTGCTCCAATTTCCTGAACTCAGTTGTGTGGTGATAATTCCTTCCATTTCCATGCTTGAACTTGAGCTTTTTATGTAGCAGTTCATGATACATCACATAATCCAAGAGTTCTGCGTCCTTGAGCAGCAATCTGCTGAACACTATCGTGTCTGTCTGATATTCGTAATGAGCCATAACCCTTCGTGATGAGTTGCCCAGCACAAGGTTGGGCTTTTCAACAAGACCATGAAAGAATGAGTCATTCACCCTTTCAAATGAATCTTCAAGCACAGGATGAGTGTTGATTTTCTCTACTGCAATATGGAGGTTCTTGATGAATCTGTTGTAGAGGTCAGTGTTTGTTGTTGTTTTCTTTAAGCGGAACAGGCTTAGCATAAGCTCCTGAAGCAGTCCAATTTTAATCTCTTTGCTCACATAGCGCCATTTTTTGCTGAGGCCGAACTCCAGGTGGTTCCCAAGCTGTTTCACATTCGCGTTGTAGTCTTTGAAATGGTCTGAGTATTTGAGCTCAACAGTGTATACAAAATCACGGTTTGGGAAGAGCTGTTGGAATGCCTCTCTTACCACATCGATGTCAGTTGCTCTCATTTTTGCTTTTTCTCAATGAGTCTCAAGAAATATTTACTGATTCATCTCGTATCTCAAGATGGCAGCTATTTTGCCCAAGTCTCTCAGCTGAACTCCTTCGCGTGTTTCAGTTGAGATTATATTCACTTCAGTTCCGAACTCTTTTGCCAATTTGTCGAATTCATCCAGCTTTGCATCGCTGAGGCTATCTGATAAGAGCAGCACGTCAACTGCTCCCATTTTGAGGTTTTCCGTAACCTCTTTCTCGCCATAGCTTGCCATGCCTGGTTTTTTTGCCAGCAGCTCAAAGAATTTGCTCATGATTTTCTTCTCGCTGGCAATCTCTTCACCAGAGAGCACGTCCTGGCTCTGGTCTACGAGTTCCTGCACACCGAATGAACCTGTATAGCTTATGTCTTTTATTGCCAGAATCTTATTTTTCACTTCATTTGTGATGTAGTTGCCGTTTACAAAGTCCTGTTTTGTTGGTCCTGGGCCGCCGACAATAATACCTTTAAGATCCTTGTTGAAAAGGAATTCTTCTTTCATCATCTCTCCGATTTTTTTGTAGAACTCTTTCGCAGCTCCTTCTCTCAGACGTGCGAATCTTTGGGATGATTGGCCTCCTGCACGCGTCTTTCCTGGCACATTTGATTCCTTTTTTGACAGTGGAATGATAGTTTTGCCTTTGAGAAGGGCAATGTTAGCTTCTCTTCTGTCCATTACCACCAGTCCATATACCTCTTTGGTCTCCAGCATATCTCTCAGCAGATCAAGCTGAAACTCTTTATCGCAACGGTAGATTCTTGTTTTTAATGGCACTGGTGGTTCAAGACTCCACACTTGAATATCCTGCTGGCCTTCGCGTTGGGCCACATTGCCCGAGAACACTGCAAGACCGTTTGGTGGTGTATGTCTGAAGAGTTTCAAATGCTGGAGCATCCTCTCAAGTGCATCTGTGACATTTTTTCTTGTCTGTGTGCTCTTGATGTTTGAGGCAGTACCCTGCTCCTGCTGGAGATGGTTCACAATCTTGTTGAGATCATAGCCAGCTGGCACATAAACTGAAACAAGCTCGGTATTTCTACCTTTGAATGGTTCAAGTTCCTTGACGAACTTCTTGAGCTCGTGTTTTTCTCTTGCTGAGATTGCCATATTTGTGTACAAATTTTTGAGGGTTTTTAAATGTTGGGATTGAGAGTGTATTCAGTTTTTGAATTCTGATTTAAAGACAACGTTTTTATACACCTTGTTTTTTAATAAATATCATGGACACTGTGGAGAGTCTTGTTTGGCTGAAGAGAAAGAGGTTGTTTGAGAAATGCAAGCTGTATGCCAAAAGGGTTGAGATTGTGTTCACTGAAAGCCTGCAGGCAACTGACACAGATGTGCTTATTATAGGTGACCGTGGCACAGCTGGTTATGAGGTGGCGCCTGTGTTTGCCGGTGCATGTTTTCTTGCGAGCCGCAGTTTGAATATTAACTCAAAGCTAGTGCTTCAGGAGCCGAAGACAAAGGGAGGGATGGCTGATCTTGATGTTAGGCAGGCTCTTGAGAAGATCAGGCCAGGAAGCGCAGTTGTGCTTAGCCTGAGTGGAAGGATTGGTGGTTTGTACAGCAGCGGCAAGAATTTCAGGCGTCTGGCAAAGGAGCGTAGGTTGCGTTTCACCTCTACTCCCAGTCTTGGTACATTGAAGACGAGTTACCTGAACAGGCTGGTTGATGCAATCAATATTGACTACCGCGGTTTGCAGTACACCCACCAAAGGCTGAAGAAGCTGTTAGATTATGGCAACACTGTACATATCCGCACAAGTGCAGGGACTGATTTACAGATTGGCATCAAGGGGTGCACTGCTATAACCTCTGATGGCTTCTATACTGAGGAGGGTGAAGGGGGTAATCTGCCTGCCGGCGAGGTGTTTATTGCACCTGCGAAGAAGCAGGTTGAGGGCAAGGTTGTTGTTGATGGGAGCTCGAGGAATAAGGACACAACAGTGCTTGTGAAGAAGCCTTTTACTATCTATATTGAGAGAGGTGAGGTTACAAGAATAGAAGGTGGAAAAGAGGCAAAGGTGCTTCAGGATAGCATTGACTGGGCTATGAAATACGCAAAATATGACTGGGGGATTAAAAGGATTGGGGAGCTGGGTATTGGACTAAATCCAAGGGCTCAGATTAGCGGTGCGATGATTGTTGATGAGAAGGTGAGGGGTACTGCGCATGTTGCGATTGGCTCTAATTACTGGTTTGGAGGCGGTGTGTATGCGATGATTCACCTTGACCAGGTGTTTAAGAATCCGAAAATAACTATAGATGGAAGGGTGGTGAGTGTTTAGAAAAATTGCTAATTATTTTTTTCTGTTTTCTTTTTTTTTAAGTATACAGGTTCTGCCTGTTTTGTTGCTTTGTAAGCATCTTTAATAATCTCAGGAGTTAATACACCATATTGTTCAAACAGTTCATGTAAAAGAACAATATCTCCCTCATCCATGAGCTCTTGATTCACAATATCGTCCAATTTCATATGCTTTACAAATTTTGGAATATGCTCCTTTCTAATATGTGAACTCGCAGCTGCACTCACATTTGCTCCAACACTTTTTTTCAGTTCATCCATCTTGCCATTATGGGCATCAATTGTATAATTTTTACCGTTTTTTCGTACCAACATCTCAAGCTGTGTTCTTGATGCACCTGAGTAAGCCTGCAAGAGCATATTAACTCTAAACGGATCATCCTTGGGAACAGTTGAATTGAGATATTGATTGGCTTCGTCAACATATACTCCAACCATCTCAGAGATGAATTTCTCCTGTACATTAGGATCTTCTAGAAGGCTGTAATCAACGTCACCTTTTTTACCATCCCCTAAATCAGGCCGTAGATGTTTTTCAACAGCCGTGTTATATGCATCAGAGTGAACAAATCCAATTGTATCAATAATCTTCTTGGCATGCTTCTGCCGCTCCTTAAGCATTTCTATTGGGTTTGGTTCTTCTTTTTCAGTCATTCTATGTCCTAATGCTTAAGCTAGATATGGGCAATATAAATCTTTCGTTAAGAAGGCATATTTAGTAATATTTAGAATTAGAATTTAAAATTAAAAAGAAAAAGGAAAGAAAAAATTAAACAAAGTAAGGTCTTTCCCTAATTGAGTTTGGAGGTACTGCTCCATGCTGAAGCTGCAACTCGACCAACTCCATCATCAGGTAAGGATTGTCCAGCTTTGTTACATCAATGTGTGGTGTTATTCCAGCGTTTTCTCCGAATCCACCAAGGTAAGTCATAACATCTGGTCCATCTGCAGCACCAAATCCTGTAATTGCAGTCTCCCTGACCTTTTTCATCTTCTCTTCAAATGGTTTCTTCAATGCTTCCATTGCACCATCAAAGCTGTATTTGTCTTTTGCACCCTCAATTAGCTGATGCATATCTGTGAATCCAATACCAAGCAAAGCATCCCATTGATCATTTCTGTAGAAAGGGTTTGCAAGCACACCTGGTGCTATGCCATATGTGTTCTGGACTGCCCCGTCAATTCTCGCTTCAAAGGCTGTTTTAAAACTGTCTCTTGCAGGCTGGTTTGCCAGGCTTTCCAAATCAAGTAATCCTCCTGCTCCTCTGGTCGTCTCTTCTCCATCAAGCAATGCTTGTACAAGTTCGTGTTTTCTTGTATCTGTCTGTTGTCTTGCCTGTGCTCTTAATCCCAAATAGTTTGCAACTGTCATATATACACCCCCTAGTGTTTTATATTCAAATTTGATATCTGTTCACTAAATAGTAGTAAAATTATATAAATCTTTCGGTTTTATATATCAGATTATGGGTTTCTTGCATCTAAATTACAGGAATATATATGAAATATATATGGATTTCTATAGTAATTCACTCACTATCTTTGCCGCAAGCTTTACTGTCATCTCACTGGTGTCTTTTGAAGGGTTGATCTCAACTATATCAAATGCTCTCAAATTTCTCAGGTTCTTAAGCCTGTTCAAAAAATACAGCAGCTCGCGGCTTGTGATTCCGGCTGGCTCAGGGTAGCCTGTGGCTGGGGCAAATGCTGGGTCTACAGCATCAATATCTATTGAGATATATGCTGCTCCAAAGTTGTGGGCAATAGACATCACTGCGTCAGCAGTTTCATGCAAACCTTCTGCCGCTATTTCCCGCATTGTGAAGTGCTTGATTTTGTTTGATTTTAGATATTCGTACTCTTTTGGGTCCCAGGTTCTTAGGCCAACAAGCACAAGATTGTTTTTGTTGAGGATGTCCTTATCAATCAATGTGCGCAGATAGTCCTCATGTGTTGGCGGCTCAAAATTATTTACCAAATCTGGATGGGCGTCAAACACCACTAATCCGGGATTTTGGAATTTTTTGGCAAAGGCTCTGAAAGCTGGATAGGTAATTGAGTGGTCGCCACCTAGTATGACAGGAATCTCATTGTTGTCAAGCAGGAACTCATGGATGTTTTTGTTGGATTGCTCTGGGTTTGAGTTGTCGGTTGGGATTTGCTCAACTGTGTACTGCAGCAGGCGGCCTGATTCACTCAATTGGTAGTTCTGCTTCAGAATTTTGATAATTGCATCAGGTGCAAGTTCGCAGCCTTTTGTTTTGCCCAGACCATTTATAGCTGGACATTTGATGATTTTCATATGGGTTTGTTAATGAAAAGGTATTTAAATATTGATTGTTTTGACAGATATAATTGATTGATAATAATTTGACGACGACCACCTCCTTGGCACAGACGGATTTTTTCTATTGCGAAAAAATCCTATTCGCTAGGCATATAGGAACATTGCCTGTCTCATCTGGCCAAGTTAGTTGTCGTCATTTGGGTGACAAAATGACAGGTTTCAAACAGGTTATTGTAGTGAGGACTGATCTAAAGCTTCCTGCTGGGAAATTGGCGACGCAGGTTGCCCATGCCAGTGTGGACGCTGCGTTTAAATCCTCGAGAATCAAATTAGCTAGGTGGAAGTCGCAGGGTGCAAAAAAGGTTGTGCTAAAAGTTGGCACTCTGGATGAGCTCAAGGAGCTGTATGATAATGCAAGAAAGGAAAAACTGAAGGCTGTTATTATTACTGATGCAGGGCGCACTGTTTTAAAACCAGGTACTACAACTTGCCTTGGTATCGGCCCTGATGTTGAGGAGAAGATTGATAAGGTGACTGGAAAATTAAAGATGCTGTGAAGCCTGGGTTGAAGCTCGCGATACTGGGTGTTATTCTGCTTTTGCTTGACCAGCTCACAAAATGGTATATCAGGTCATCGATGGCTGTTGCTGAGTCTAATCCAATCATTAATAATATTTTTCATATCACTTTTGTGCAGAACACAGGCGGTGTATGGGGTTTGTTTAAGGGCAATGTTTCATTGATGATCTGGTTGAGCATTGCTGCTCTTGGATTCATAATGTATTTTGAGGACTCTTTTCCTAAAACTAAATTGTCACAGCTTTTTCTAGTGTTTGTTGTTATCGGTTTGGTTGGAAATTTGATTGACCGCATATTCCTGGGATATGTGACAGATTTTGTTGATTTCAGGATTTGGCCTGTTTTCAATCTGGCAGATAGTCTGGTTAGTATTGGTGTCGCTGGTTTGGTTATATTCACGTTTATTCATGATAAGACCAAAAAATGACTAAGCAGGATAGTAATATTGAGAAGATTGTGCTTAACACTTTGCGCGAGAAAGGTATTCCTCATGACAAGGCCAAGGGATTATATACATCGGCAAAGGACAGCAAATCTGTTCGTGAAGCTGTTA
>JAHWHA010000117.1 GCA_019323665.1 Candidatus Woesearchaeota archaeon
GGATTAAATGTCTGGACTGTTGGTCCATTAGATTGAAATGGAAGGTAATTACAGCCATAACTTATCAGGCAAAAAAAAAGCAACATAAAAATTTTAATATATTTCATTTGATATGCCTCTATTAACCACAGCTTGGGATATCTGAGCAGGATTTTGCATCCCAGACAACTCGCAATCTTGCGCCATCTTCAACTTCAACGCAGTCTTTCTCTGCTGAAGGACTGCATTCAACCTTACCATTTCTCTGAGTCCAGCAGCACCCAACAGAGGAGGTTTCTGCAGTCGGTGCAGTTGTAGTCGGAGCAGTCTGGGGGGTCGTATCTGGTTCTAATTCTGTCTGTGTCGACTCTTCTGTATCTTCTTCACCGCAACCATCAGCTTCTGGGTAGCTGTCACAGGTCTCAAATCTGAAATTTTTACTCTCAGAAACCTCATACACATAGTTTGCTATCAAACCAATCTTTGTGGTGAGATAACCTGGCGGGTTTGAAATCTTCATATTATTTGTCTTGAGCCACACACTCAATGTGCGGAACTCATTGTCATCAAGTAAGAAGAGCTTTGTTGACTTTCCGTCGGGGTCTTCACCAACAAAGGTAACTGTGTCTCTACCGTCAAATTTGAATGGAGAAAATTCCCCCAGTGCCTCTGTGTCAATCTCCAATCCATCTGCTGTTAAAATCTGAAGTGACTTAAGATCCGCAATCCCCTCACCCTGGTTCTGGATAGTGACTTTGAGGGTATGCCTACGCTCACTTTGCATTATTGGCTGGAAATCAGCAATTTCTGCTCCAATTATCACAGGGGTATTTTTTGTTATAGCACCTTGATCAGGCTTAATTCCAATGGATTCTGCAAGCTCTTTTATTGCCCTGTCATAATCATACTGGTTTCTCATCAGAAACCCCTCAAGTTTTGTATCGTATTCATCTGTCTCCATAACTGTGACAGGCATGTCTGCATAGCTGGCAAAAGAGTAGTTTATTGTTATGGATGCTTCCCTAAGGCGTTTGTCACTCATCCTTGGCATGGGGAAGATGCACTCAATCTGCTTGCCTGGGATATGCCTTATCTCAATCTGCTCAGCAGGGAGTATCTCTGGATCGTCTGAATCCTCTAAAAAACAGCTAATGTACACTTGCTCATCAAGGTCAACCCCTTTCAAGTCCAATATTGGTGCGCTGACCCTGGTTTTGAAATCCATCTTCCTTGCTCCAGGTGTCACTAAATTGTCCTTACCAGCAACGCTTGAGGTGAGTGTGTTCAGAAATATTCCATATCTTACTGAGCTTTCAACATCCGGGGTGACATAAGTTCCTTCGAGCTCTGCCTGCCATCTCTGCTCCCAGGTCTGTATCATTTGAGGGATTTTTACGAGTCCAGATTTGTATTTCATATACTGCATCCAATCTTCTGGTGTATTAAGATCATTCTCAAAGGCAACATGCTGAACACCTGGCCAGACAAAGCCTGTTGAAAAAATAACAACTGCAGTACACAGTATTGCGGTTAATAGAACCCTGACTGCATGGGCAGACAACCCTGAAATGGGCTTGGTGATTATAACAATCAATTCAAGCATGAACTTGCGAGACCAGTTGACACCCCCCCACAAAGCATGTTCGACTCTTGACCAGATCCCTGGGCCTCGCCTAGATTTGGCTAATTCAACTGCTTCAGCTGTGGTGGCCCTGGCAACCTGCTGCTGGGCTCGTACCATCGGATCATTCCTGGTGCCAGCTAATGACTGACCTCGCTTATTCCTCAAAAACTGCCTCATCATCTCCTCTTATGATGCAGAGAACTAATCCTCGAGCTTGACAAACAGGTTGATTATCTCAAGTGTTGTTTTTGGCACTACCTTGATTGCGTTGTTGCCCTGCTGGATATAGGCGTCAAGCACCTTTGAATAAACCCTTTCTCTTGTATAGAAGCCTGTCTCCTTGCCATTTATTACCAGCTTGCCTTCCTTAACTGGACCTTGCTCAACAAACTCCAGGCTCAGGTTGCAATCAAGCCTGTTTTTCAATATATCATCGTACTGCTCTGCATCTATGGTAAAGTAATAGGTCACCTCAGGGCTATCCTTAAGCTGGGTCTTGATAGTCACCCTATCTATAAGGTAATTGCCTGAATCTGTCTTGAAAATCACTCTGTTGCTGCCTGATTCAAGTATTGAAGGTGCAAACTCATACACATTTAATATACCGCAGTCAGGGATGCCTGAGAACACGTTCTGATAGTTTATTGTGACATCAAGCTTGCCCGCGCTGTTTGGATTGCATTCTGGCAGGAATTTGAGTGTCGAGCGCTCAAGGTTGTTGTGCTCAACATCTGTGATATAGAAAACATTCTTGGCTTCCTGTCTTGAAACATCTGTCACCTGGGCAATAACTCGCACATTCTGGAGAATGTATTCATGCGCTAGCCAGAACCTCCAGCCAACATCTGACACCTCAAATGTGAGCAGATTCTCTGCTGAAAGTAGTGCTTTTGGTAGGGTGATTGGTGCTGGATTGTACGTATTAATATCTCCCATAAAGAGCTGTTGGCCATTGAGGGTTATTGTGAGTATGCCCTCATGCTTCTCTGCCAGGAAGGTGAGTACAGCATCACCTGTGTTTTCCAGATCTCCCACTTGGAAATTCATCGAGGCTGAATAGCGGTCAAACACTGCGCTCCTCGTTGCAATGGACGCAGTTTTCTTGAGCTCAACAGAGTTGGTTGTTTTATATATATAAAAGGAAGGGATGTTATGTTCATATTCCCTCTCATCAATATAATCCAGTCTTCCTGGCTGCTCGTCAAGCAATGTGACTTCTTCTGCCTCTTCGTCTCCATTGTCTTCACTATCTTCATCTGTGAAATTCCCTTTTAAAAGCTCTTCACGCACTTCAGGAGGGACAAGCAGAACATAAAGCAAAATACCTGCAAGGATTATAAGGATTAGTGTTGTGGCTCCTGCAGCATTGACTGCTTCCACCTGGCCTCTCTTTTTTGTTCTCATCTGTTTATGACACTATTAAACTCCATATATAAATATTTTCCTTTTTGTGATATATCACCAATACAATATTGAATGATATCTACAAACTTTTAAATAATAAGCGTCCATCAGCAAAAGGTATGATAATTGTTATATCAGGCTCACCTTGCACTGGCAAGACAACCCTAGCAAAAGCGCTTGCTGAGAGGCTTGGCTATATTTATTTTGATGTAAATGAGTTTGTGAAAACCCACTTGCTCTCAGATGGCTATGATCCAGAGCGTGATTGTGAGATTGTGGATAGCAAAAAGCTGAACAGGGCGCTACTTAAAGAACTCTCAGGTAAAAATGATATGATAATTGATTCGCATTTAGCGCATTTCTTGCCTGCCGCAAGCGTGGATTTGTGCATAATAACAAGATGTGATATCAAAGAGCTCAACAAGAGGCTAAAGAAACGTGGTTATAAGGAGAAAAAGATTAGGGAGAATCTTGACGTTGAGATTTTTGACAGCTGCTTTACAGAGGCTAAGGAGCAAGGGCATAATATATTGGAGATTGATACAACTAAAAGTTATAATATTAATGATATTGCCAAGAAGGTGTTAAAAAAATGAAGTTTGGGATGACCTCATTGGATTTGCATTACCTGTTGAAAGAGTTAGATGGGTTGATCGGGGCAAAGGTTGACAAGATATATCATCCTAATAAGAAAGAGCTGTTGCTGCAGTTTTATTCCAGAGATTTAGGAAAGAAGATATTAAGGATAGTGGTGCCTGACTTCATGTACCTGACTGAAGTGAAGCACGAGCAGCCTCAAACACCTTCTGGGTTTTGCACTTTTTTAAGAAAAAGATTGGATAATGCCAGATTAAAACATGTGAACCAGCTTGGCTTTGAGAGGATTGTGGAGCTGGTGTTTGAGGCAAAAGAAGAAAATTACAGATTTGTGTTTGAGATGTTCAGCAAGGGCAACATGGTGCTATGCAAAGAGGATTATACAATCATATCACCACTTGAGATACAGCACTGGAGCCAGCGCACTGTTAAGCCGAGAGTGAAATATGAATATCCAAAAAAAGATGTTAATCTGCTTGAGCTGGGCGAGGAAAAGTTTGCGTCCTTGCTGAAATCAAAGAAGAAAAGTGTTGTGAGAACACTGGCAGTTGATCTTGGTTTAGGGGGAATATATGCAGAAGAGCTCTGCCTAAGGGCAAAGCTTGACAAAAATAAAAAAGAGCTTGACGCAAAGGAAATAACAATGCTGTATAAGCAGATTAGCAAGATGCTTGATTCCAGCTCCAATCCTCGGGTTTATTTTGTTGATGGAAAAGCTGTTGGTGTAACTCCAATTGAATTGGAACAGTCAAAGGGATTAAAATCAAAGGTTTTTGAAAGTTATAATCTTGCGCTTGACTCTGTGCTTACTGAGCAGCTTGAGAAGAGTGTGAAAAAAGAGGTGCTTTCAAAGCATGAGCAGAGGCTTGAGAAGATGAAACTCATAGTTAAAAAACAGGAGGAGCACGTGAAGAAGTTGGAGCAGGATATTGAGGACAACAACAAGAAAGCAGAGATTATCTATAACAACTACAAAACTATTGAGCAGATTCTAAAAGAGCTAAACGAGATAAGCAAGAAGCATAGTTGGAAAGAGATTAGAGAAAAGTTGAAAGGGCATAAGGTTGTGAAAGAGATTAATCCGAAGGAGAAAACAGTTGTGGTTGAGTTGAATTGAA
>JAHWHA010000118.1 GCA_019323665.1 Candidatus Woesearchaeota archaeon
TCTGTTGTCTCGCCCTTGTATGCCCACACCTTGATGCCTTTCTTTGCCAGATAGGCTGCCACATCATCCTGGGTGCTCAACGGATTACAGCCTGTGATTGCCACATCTGCTCCACCAGCGATGAGTGTTTCAACAAGAACTGCTGTCTCCTTTGTGACATGCAATGCCATGCCAACCGTTATACCTTTAAGTGGTTTCTCTTTAGCAAAGCGCTGCCTTATATGTAGGAGTGCCCCCATTTTTGACTCTGCATATTGAATATTTAGCTTGCCCTGCTCTGCAAGTCCAAGATCCTTGACTTCATAATTCTTATCTGTGTCCATTCCTATCACCCTGTTTAACTTGTTGATGCTATTTTGAAATTGACTGGAGATTTTATAGTTTATGTAATATTTTACGGATTTTATCCAATAATTATTGAATTTTTTTAGATAATTTACAGCTGCTTAACACAAGGGATTAGTGAGTTATATTAGTGAATTAATAATAAAAGGTTGTTGAAAAAATACAATTTTAAGCGTTCGATAGGATAGCTAGCACAGGAAAGCGAAAGTTTTTAAAACAAACCATATTAAATGGGTTTTCAGTATCCAAGGTTACATAAATCCAGTGTTTACATATATACAACCACAAAAAATGGCTTGGAGCAGTACAATAACAGCAGAAAATAGTTGATTTACATGGCAGCAAAAAGTAAAAAAAGTGCAAATAAGAAGAGGAATAGGTCAGTAATAAGCCGTTCTAAAACTAATAAAACCAGTCATACTGGCAAGAGTAAAGCACACAAACAAAGCAGTAAAAATAAGTCAAAGAGATTGGGTTTAAATGAATCCCATCTCACAATTGCTGCAGAACTAATTATTGTGTGTACCATCATGATCACTATTCTTTTCTTCAAAGGAGAGTCTCAATGGAGAGAGAATGGATATGGCAGTGAAGGCGTAAAAAATGCTATCTTCGAGAAAACCTCCAGTATTGTCACAGAAAACGCTGACACAATAGATATTTATGCCAGAGAGTGCACTGAAGAGGACTGGGCATCAACTCTTGGCGAATGTGTTGACAATATGCGTACAGTCACTTGGATACAAGAAGGTGAATGCACTGCCGGCGTCCAGCATGCTGACAGTGAGCTGGTTAAATGCAGTTGTTGAGAACTCTATTCCATGAATATTAAACCCAAATTTAAATCCAAATAAATTCTGAAAGAGAGAAAATTGTCAGGAAAAAAGGTTACATACCTCAATGAGAGAAAGATGACAATTGTAAATTAACGTTAAAATTAGCACTATTCCTTTTCATTATTCACTTTTGGCTTCTGTTTAGGTAAGTTCTGTTTAGGTGAGGATTCAGGTTTAGCAGATTTCTCTGCCTTCTCTTCAGCTTTCTGTTTTTTTGGCTCTGCTTTTTTCTTTGGTTGTTCCGCTGCTCGCGGCTCTTCTGATTCAGCCTCAACGTATTTTACTTCACCAGCTTCGCCAGTTGCCTGTTCATCTTGCTGCTCAGATTTTGCCTTTTTCTTCTGTCTTTTTGGGGCTTGCTTGGGTTTTGAAGCAGGCTCCAACTCTAGCAATGTGAATCGCCTTATAACAACGCGTTTGATAGGTGATATTTTCTTAAGATGTTCCTTTAGTGAAGTTGGCAGCTTGTTGTTGATTACATTTGTAACTAAGTCTGTATAGCTTGTCTCACCAACCTCTTTGGCAATGAACTCTGTTGATGCCTTGAGAATAGCTGCCTTGATTGAATTATTAGTGTTGAATCTTGTCAGAATCAAAGGCTTTATCCTGAGTTTTCTGTTGTCCTTTGTTGTGACAATGAATGAAGATTCGATCTTTTCAGAGCGTCTCCTAATTACTCGCTTGATTGTGGTTGGCAGAACCTCAAAAGCAACAACCTCTGTTTTTCCAGTGTTCTCTTTGAGTGCAGCCACTTTGAGTTTGATATTGATGTTCTGGTGTTTCACGCTTCCTGTGAGGCTTCTAAGGTCAATTGTGGTTGTTTTCTCCATGAGTTCTTCAACGTCATAAGCCAGGGTCTCACCAATCTCAACATTATTGAAAATGGCAGGTGCTTCTAGCCTGAACCACCTTTTCTTCTTGCCTTTTAGTGCTGCCTTCTGTCTGCTAGTCTTTGACATTTTGCCGATATATGGAACACGGGTCAGTTTATAAATATTGCCTAAACATCGAGATTCTGCACAAGCTTTGCATTGGTTTCAATAAATTCGCGTCTTGGTGCTACCTCATCTCCCATGAGTACTGAAAAGATCTCATCTGCTTCTATCGCATCTTCCACTGTTACCCTTATCATCTGCCTTGTCTCAGGATTCATTGTGGTCTCCCACAGCTGCGTGGGATTCATCTCTCCAAGCCCTTTGTAGCGCTGAAGCGCAGGTTTCTGGTCTCCGAGCGTTTTCATCTTTGCGTTGAGCGCGTCTTCTGAATATATGTACTCCTCTTCTTTGCCCAAAGTGAGCTTATAGAGTGGTGGTTGTGCAACATATACATAGCCTGCATCTACCAGTGGCTTGAGGTATCTAAAAAAGAATGTGAGCAGAAGTGTTTTAATATGGGCTCCATCAATATCTGCGTCTGTCATAATCACAACCTTGTGATAGCGGGCTTTCGTGATGTCAAATTCCTCTTCAATTCCTGTGCCTATCGCCGTGATCATTGCCTGAATCTCGCGGTTTGTGAGTACCTTGTGCAGTCTTGCCTTCTCAACATTTAGGATTTTTCCGCGCAAAGGCAATATTGCCTGGAACTCGCGGTTGCGGCCTTGTTTTGCGCTTCCGCCAGCTGAATCGCCTTCAACAAGGAACAGCTCGCAAAGCTCAGGTTTCTGTTCAGAGCAGTCTGAAAGCTTTCCTGGCAGGGTTGCTCCGTTAAGGGCTGTTTTTCTTCTGGTGAGTTCTCTGGCTCGCCTTGCTGCTTCCCTTGCCTTTGCTGCTGTAACACATTTATCCACAATAGCCCTGGCAACTGAGGGGTTCTCCTCAAGATATGAACTGAGTGCAGTGCTGACCATGCTGTCAACCAGACCTTTGACATTGAGATTGCCAAGTTTGGTTTTTGTCTGGCCTTCAAACTGTGGTTCTGCGATTCTGAGAGAGACCACTGCTGTGAGACCTTCTCTTACATCAGAATTTGAAACCTTGACATCGCCTGAAACATTATTTTTAATATAATTGTTGAGAGTCCTTGTTAATGCTGTCCTGAATCCGGAAACATGAGTGCCTCCTTCTATGGTGTTGATATTGTTAACAAAGGAGAACATATCTTCGCGGTAGCTGCTGTTATACTGAATCGCGAGCTCAATCTCACACTCTGACTTTTTCTTTTCAATGAAAATCACATCATGCAAGGGTTTTTTTGTCTTGCTGAGATATTGGACAAACTCCACAATGCCTCCTTCAAACTTGAAGCTCTGGGCTTTGTCTGTCCTCTTGTCTTTGATTTCTATTTCCAGACCTTTGTTGAGGAATGCAAGCTCGCGCAGCCTGCTGCTCAATATCTCATAGCTGAATTCTACTGTCTCAAAAATCTGCTTGTCAGGCAGGAAGATAATTCTTGTACCAGTGTCTTCTGCATCACCAACGCACTGCACTTGTGTAAGTGGTTTGCCTCTGCTGTATTTCTGATAATGCACTTTTCCGTCGCGTTTTACATAGACTTCAAGCTCTTCACTGAGTGCATTGACAACAGATATTCCCACTCCGTGCAGACCGCCGCTCACCTTGTATGTTTTCTTGTCAAACTTGCCGCCCGCATGCAGTTTCGTCATCACCACCTGTAAAGCGCTAAGGTTGTATTTTGGATGTTTTTCAACTGGTATTCCTCGACCGTTGTCAATAATCTCAACCCGGTTATCCACATGGAGAACAACTGAGATCTTGGTACAGAATCCTGCCATAGCTTCATCTATTGAGTTGTCTACTATCTCTTGCACCAGGTGGTGCAGTCCTCGCGGCCCAGTGGAGCCTATGTACATGCCAGGCCGCTTCCTGATTGCCTCAAGGCTTGCAAGCACAGTAATGTGCTCTGCACCATACTCTTTCATTGATTTTACCTCTATTTCACACTAA
>JAHWHA010000012.1 GCA_019323665.1 Candidatus Woesearchaeota archaeon
TATTGATTAAAAGTTTTAGATTTAAATAAAAGCTACTACAAAATATATTTACCATTATATATTTCACAGAACAACAAATTAAAAAGATAAAATTTTATTGGATTTTGATTGTTATTTAACCATGAAAAATCGATATTAGAAAAGTATTTAAAGTACTGCAATAGTATATTTGGGTATAGGTGATAGAAGTGAGGGTAAAGTGTATTCTGTGGATTGCGGTATTTGTGCTAACTCTAAGCGCTGTTTTTGCCCAAGGCGAGGGGATCACCATCCACACAAGAGCCATAAAAAATGCAATTAGTGGTGGTGATGAGGCCATGTTTAATGTTACGATAACAAACAACATGCGCTATGATGATTTCTTTAACTTGCGATTCTCAGATGATGTACAATGGACCATCCTTACAGACCCTCTTAAATATAAATTCTCACAGTTTGAGCTCAAAGTTGGTGAGAGTGTGAATTTCATAGTAAAAGTGAGGGCAAGCCCTGCAGCAATGGTTGCATACAACCAGTACATGATTGGACTGAAAGTGGAAGGTGAGGCTACCAAGACAAGTTCACAGGTTCTGCTTGTGATCGGCTACGGTCCGCAATTCCTTTCCCCAAAAGAATATGCTACCCTAGTTGTTGCCAGTGCAGAAGTTCCCGAGGAAGTAGATCCAAGAAAACCAATGGAAATCCTGGTAAACGTGCGGAACAAGAATCCCCTCAACATTTCAGGTCTCAAGGTAACAGCTAAATCTAATCTTATAGATGAGGTGACTGAAGTCCCACTTGGGCCACTTGAGCAGAAACAAATAGTGTTTGAGCACAATTTTGATGCTTTGCAGCCACCTGGGACTGATTTGATCACTATTAAGGTTTCCCGAGAGGATGTGGATTTGATTACTATACAGAAGAGCTATTCAATCTTGGCGTACTCGCAATTTGAGGAGCGCAAAGAGGTTGAGAAATCGTTCATGAAAAGCACTACAACGTTGTACTTCACTAACAACGGTAATTATCGGAAAGAAGAGCAGGTCTTCTTTGAGATTTCTGGTCTGAGAAAGCTTTTTGCGAGCGCTGATCCAGAGGCAAATTTTGTCAGGAGGGATAACAAACAGTATTTGAGTTGGTATCTGAGCTTGAATGCAGATGAGACAAAGGAGATTGTTGTTGTGGAGAGCATGCTCCCCCTGGTGTATCTCGCATGTCTGTTGCTTGTGGTGTATGTTTTCTATTTACTGCTACGAAATCCTGTAACTTTAAAAAAGGATGCTGTGATTATTGCGAAGAGGGAGGGAGGTATTGCAGGGCTCAAGATAGTAGTGACAGTACATAACAGGGGCAAAAGGAAGCTGGGAGATGTTTGGATGGTGGATTCTTTACCAAACATTGCTGATGTGGATAAAAAGGCAGAACTTGGCACTCTTGAACCTAAAAGAATCGTAAAACATGAGAAAAGAGGCACTCTGGTAAAATGGCACATTGGTGATTTAGAGGCTGGAGAAGAGAGGATTATACGCTATGAAGCCAAGGCAAGATTGACAATTATTGGCTCATTCACACTGCCAGCCGCTATTGCCAGATTTAAAAAAGGTAATAAAGAGAAGCTCTCTTACTCGAATAGACTGAAGCTGAGTGTTTAGAGATACAGGCTACTTGTCGGCTTGTTCTGGTTTATTCTCATTATCATCTCTGCAAGCATGGGTGCAACCGATAACCTCTTTAGCCATTGTTTGCTCTTGATTAGTGCTTCATTATGGGGAATGGTGTCTGTAGTCAAGAATTGACCAAGTTTTCTTTCAGCATACAAATCGCTGAATCTGCTAATAGCTGGTTCGCTCATTATCCCATGGGTTGCGCATATACAAACGTGCTTGGCGCCTTTGGCGTGCATAGTCTGGATTATGGGTACAAGGGTACCTCCAGTATCAACAATGTCGTCCACCATTAGCACTGTCTTTCCTCGCACATCTCCTTCCACTCTGGTAAAATCAACCACATTCGCCTTTGTCAAAGAGCGCTTTTTGGTCACAAAAATCACCTTATTCTCAACCTCTGAGCTGTTGTTTGTTCCAAAGATCTTCTCTGCATAGAAGAATGCTCTCTTTACTCCACCTGCATCTGGCGGGACAATCACCAGATTGCTGAGATTGTAGTTTTTCCTAATATAGGGTATGAATATATTTGATGCATACAACGCATCTGGAATAACTCCAGCAAGCTCAAAGTAGCCTTTGATCTGATCAGCATGCATGTCCATAGTTATGAAAGCATCAGCGCCTGCAGCGCCAATCATCTTTGCCAAAAGCATTGCTGAGCTTGGCTCACGGCCCCAGCGTTTGTCTTGACGCGCATATGGCATGCAGGGCATCACCAGTGTTATGTACTGGGCATGGCAGTTTCTCAGCACATCAATAGTTTGCAGTGTTTCCCAGATATTGCGGTGCAGACTGCTGGGTCTTGTTTGGTCAATTGCACACTGGATAAGAAACACATCTTTGCCTCTTACAGATTCGGGCAGAACCACTTTAA
>JAHWHA010000013.1 GCA_019323665.1 Candidatus Woesearchaeota archaeon
CAACAATTACTGACCTGCAGACTTTCCTTATTGTCAAGGAGAGGCTCAAGGATTCCCAGGATCATTTGGACCAGAGCAAAAAGGATATTATTAACAGGCAAGACAGGAGTGCAATCAGCAACCTTGCCTTTGCAATTGAGCGTTTGAATTCTGCCAGATCATGGTCAGAGTTTTTTGGGAGGGACGGAAAGCAGTTTATCATGGACAATGAGAGCTTGCAGCGTTTCTGCCTTGACAAGATTGCTGAGGCTGAAGAAAGAGTGCAGTATGCCAGCTCTTTCTTTGTGGTGCCTCTTAGCGAGATCAGCAAGGAGCTGGATGTAGCGCGCCAGAATTTTGAGGAACAGGATTATGAGCTGTGTATTTTCAGGGCTGCACAGGTTAAGGCCAGGACAAACCTAATTCTGAGTTCAGTGGGTGTGCAAGTTGATGAGATTGACCTCATGCTTGAGAGAAAGCAGGATGTGGCAAAGAGAGCTATAATTAAGGAGACTGAAAGGAATATTTTCCCAATATTGGGATACAGCTATTATGAATATTCGCTAAGCCTTAGCGAGAATGACAAGTTTTCTGCTCTTCTCTATGCGGAACTGGCACTTGAGCACAGCAATTTTGATTTGTATTTTGGTGAGGAGAAGCGCTATGAGCTGCCCAGGGTTGAGATTGGGATTGTGCTTGTTTTTATTGGAGGATTGATATTTGGGGTAATCCTGACACTGCTTTTTTTCAAACCTGAAAGGGATAATAAAAAGGTTAAGAAAAAGCTTTCTAAGAGAAAATGATGGTATAAAACCCTTGAAGGCCTTCCGAAGAAGACCTTCGCGGGAAAAAGAGGTGATTGTAAAACCCGGGAAAAACCCATAAAGAGCTTTTCCCAGGAAAAAGAGGTGATAGATCGTTATTGTATTAAGCTACCCCCAACTTTTGACAACATATAACCACTTTTGAAGTGATATTAATTATTCTTACTCCACAGTAAGTATAACTCCTATTTATATTTTTCGTTTATAAATGGTTTTTATATATTGAGGGCATGTTTTATATATCCCCCAATATTCATCACAACAATGAAATGCTTCAGATGCAACAAAAAGGCTGCAATTGTTGATTTTAAGCATCTTCCAGGTGAGATGTGCTCTGGATGCTTTGCCAGGTTGATTGAGCAGCGTGTCCGTAAGCAGATGCGCACTACAGACTGGTTCAAGGCCCATGACAAGATTTTGATATTAGATGATGGCAGTGTGAATGCCTCTGTCTCAGAATATTTGCTCGAAAGGATACTGAAGGATGTGCCCAAAGAGCTCAAGGTTGTCAAAAGGCTGCCAAAGAGGGTTAGCAAGAATGTGAAGGTTGTTGTGCCCTGGAGTATTGACCTTGAGGTTGAGGAGTTTTTGCACGCAATGTTTGAGGGTGTCAACCTGAAGCAGGAGAGAGAGATAAGGCTGCTGAGGAATGTTGCTGAGGAGGAGATTATTTTATTTGCCAAACTAAAAAAGTTAAAAGGCAAGAGAATTAAGGCTACTTTTCCTGAGATTAGAGAGATGATAGCGGAGCTTTCAAAAACCTATCCAGGGGCAAGGTTCAGTCTGCTCAAGAGTTCCAAGAGTTACGCAAGTGATGCTTGCCATACAGTAAAATAATATAAAAAGTAAAGTCAACCAAAAAATATTTAATCTTAACATACTGAGGTTGTGTTATGGAAGTGTTGGAAGCAATTCAAAACCGAAGGTCAGTGCGCAAATATATGAATGTGCCTGTGGAGTGGGAGAAGATAGGTAGAGTTGTCGACGCAGGTCGGATTGCTCCTAGCGCTGGCAATGTTCAGGATAGAAGGTTTATTGTTGTTGTGGATGAAGGGGTGAGGAAAAAGCTGGCTGATGCTGCTTTGCACCAGAATTGGATGGTGCAAGCTCCTGTACACATAGCAATATGCTCGTTTGTTGACAAGATCAAACGTATGTATGGCATAAGGGGTGAGAGGTTATATTCAATCCAGAATGCAGCTGCCTCGGCTATGCAGATGATGCTTGCTGCTGAATCAATGGGATTGGCTACTTGCTGGGTTGGGGCTTTTGAGGAAAACATGGTGCAAAGAGCTCTTGGCTGCCCTGATGAGGTGCGTGTTTCAGTGATTCTCACTTTGGGTTATGCTGATGAAAAACCTAAAGCGCCTGCACGCTTTACTATTGAGCATGTCACCAATTTCAATGGTTATGGTGGCAATGCCAAGAAGATTCTTGATATTGGTACAGTACTCTGGAACCATAATATTGCAGGCAGGGCTTCGAAAGAAGCAAAGCAGACTGTGAGTGATGTGAAGGCACTGAGTGTAGATGAAAGGAAGAAACTTTCAGAGAAGATCAAATCCAGCACGAAGAGGCTCACAGAAGGTTTCCGGAAAAAGGGCAAGTAAAGATTTAAAAGTAGAGTTGTGTTTGCGTTATCTATGGATGATTTTCACCAGCAGTACTATTTCCCATATGAAAAGCTGAGGGACGTGCAGAAAGAGCTGATGTCAAAGGTTGACAAGGTTATCTCTAAAAGAGGAAGGCTTATTGTGCATGCGCCAACCGGTCTTGGCAAGACTGTGGCAACACTTTGCCCTGCTCTCAAACATGCTATTGAAAATGATTTGACTGTTTTCTTCCTGACATCAAGGCATACCCAGCATCTCATCGCTATCGAGACCTTGAAGGAGATGAAGGAGAAATTTGGCCTGAATATTGTAACAACTGATATTATTGGCAAGAAGTGGATGTGTCCTGTGCCTGGCACCGACAGGCTGTATTCAAGGGATTTCTCTGAGTATTGCCGAAGTGTTCGTGAATCCAATAGCTGCAAGTTTATCTTGAACACCAAAAAAGGAAAGAAACTAACACCAAAGGCGCATGCGATTATTGAAAAGATTGGTGATCTGAGCCCATGTGATTCTGAGAGGCTGATTGAGCTATGCACTGATGATATGCTCTGCCCGTATGAAATCACAACA
>JAHWHA010000119.1 GCA_019323665.1 Candidatus Woesearchaeota archaeon
CCCTACTCGGCACCCCGGGGGGGCCAACCCCCGCCTCGTCTGCACCATGGCTGGATTTTTAAATCAAAAGTAAAATTATTAAATGCAGCAAAATTTTAAACCAACATGGACAAGTTCCAAAAAGAGATTATGGTGATAGAGAAGAGGCTGCTTTTCAATAATGACTACTTTCAGGGGTTTGTTGGTGCGAGTCATGCTGATTTTGAAGCAAGGGTTCATGCCAATTTCAAGTTCATGAAAAGGGGGATAGCAGAGACTGATCCCAATCATAAACAACCTTGCGCTTACTCAATTATTGTCAATCCAACCTCAAAGCAGGTTTTCACTTACCTGCGGGCGAGCAGGGACAAGGATTATACTGAAAAGCGTTTGCAGGGTAAGTGGTCTATCGGTCTTGGGGGGCATATTGAGAAGCTGGACTTGGCAGATGACAAGCCCATTCATACAAGTATGCTGAGGGAGCTGTCTGAAGAGGTGCACATTGGTGGCAGTATTCAGCCAAGGGTGCTTGGCTACATTAATGATGACCGTGATGATGTTGGCAGGGTGCATTTTGGAGTTGTTTATTTAATTGAGACTGATGCCACTGATGTTAGGCCGAATGGATCAGAGATAGCTGATGGTTGTTTTAGAACGATTGACCAACTCAAGCAGCTCGCATCAGCAGAGGATGCTGATGTTGAGGAGTGGAGCAAGCTTCTGGTTGAGCATCTTGAGAATTATTTTAAGAACTGAATTACTGATTCTTTGCTGCTTGTTTAAAGAGTTTGATGCTCTCTTGTGCTGATTCGTTGCTCAGTGTTTTTATTGCATAGCCTGCGTTTGCCACAATATAATCTCCCACTTTGGCATCCACTAAAGCAAGGTTGACATTTTTTCTAATTCCATCGAAGTCTACTATTGCTGTCTCTCCTTCGATGCGGACAATTCTTCCTGGGATTGCTAAGCACATTTTACCTCTTTGATTTTTATCTGGTTTCCTGATTCGATTTCTGGAACATCTCCGCACCATGGGCATGTGAACAGCACAAAATCATGACCCCTGTTCATAATATCAGGTTTGCCATGATAGCCGCACTCGCATTTCACAACTCCTGGCACTTGTTTGACCTCAACATGCCAGTCAACAATTTCCGCTAGATGGGTTTTGAGGTGTTCAGGCTTGATAGGTGCAAGCTCTCCTACTTCAATGAGGATTGATTTCACCTCACCTTGCTTGCGAGCCTCCTCAATTATATTAGTGACGAGCTTTGTCTCATGCATGTTCTAAGTAAGGCTTTAGGGGTTTTAATAGTTTTCTAATACAAAAGATTTTTAAACTCCGTATATCTTAAATATTTTGAAGAGGTGATGTTTAATGGTTGAGAAAAGCGAGAGACTTGAGGCTTTGTGGAGGATTCTTGTGGCAATTGTTGTGGGAGTTATCCTCTATTTCTGGAACTATCTTATGATGCTTGTGGTTGTGGTGCACTGGCTATATGCAGTCATAACCGGCAAACGCAGCAAAGATCTAGCTGATTTTGCCAATACCTGGGCGTCTTATATGTACAGATCGTACAGATATTTGAGCTTTACAACAAATGCGAGACCATGGCCTTTCACTGACTTCCAAAAGCCAATGGAGGATGTTGATTTTAAGGCGAGTGGGCCAAAAAAAGCCAACAAGACAAGGAAGAAGGCAAAGAAGAAGTGATTTTGTTTTTTTCTTATTCTCTTTCATTATTTTCAAAAGCTTTAAAAGAATGTGATATTTGCTTTTAGCTATGAGTAAAACACTTTACACAAGTTGCTTTGGGTGTTTTGTTTTTGATGCCAGCTTCAAGCTTGCTGAAAAGATTGATTTCAAGGAAGTTGTGCGGGTAAACTCACAGCTTGAGAAGTGCGAGTGGAGTGATGAGGAGTTGGCACTAATTGCCAAACATAACCCTGAATTTTTCCTTGGTTTCAAGGTTTCCAAAAGGGCAGGCATTAAAGTTACTCAGGACCCCAAAAAGCTGCAGGCTGTTAGAGATTATTTCAAGGGTGATATTGCCCAGTTTGCGCAGACAAACACGCTTATCACAAAGCAAAAATTGAAGAATGCAGTTGGTGAGGATCTTCTGATTATCCAGTGCATTAATTCTATACAGGACATCAACCGTTCTATCAGTAGGCTGGCAAAAAGGCTGCGTGAATGGTACTCATTCTACAACCCTGAGTTTGGTGAGAAGATTGATGATCATGAGGCTTTTATCAGGCTGATTTTGGAGAAGAGCAGGAAGGAGTTGCTGGATGAGATCAAGGTTAAGGAATCAGAATCTATGGGCGCTGATTTGGAGAAAAAGGATGTTGAGCCTATGCTCTTAATTGCCCAGAATCTCCGAGAATTATATGCTCTTAAACAATCGGAAGAAAGCTATCTTGAGAAGATGATGAATGCAAATTGTCCAAACATTGAAGCGGTTGCGGGGGCTCTGATTGGTGCAAGGCTGATGGCGATTGCTGGTTCTCTTGAGCGTTTAGCAATAATACCTTCGTCAACTTTGCAGCTGCTTGGCGCAGAGAAAGCGCTTTTCAGGCATTTGACAAAGAAGAGTCTGCCTCCTAAGTACGGAATATTGCATGAACATCCTCTTATCTCAAAGGCAAAGCATAAGGATCATGGCAAGGTTGCCAGGGCGCTGGCTGACAAGATTTCGCTTGCTGCAAAAGTTGACTATTTCAAGGGCGAGTTTGTGGGAGATAGATTAAAAGCAGAGCTGGAGAAGAGATTTGGCAAATGAAGCAAAGCAAATTCCCAGGGATTTTTGAGAATAAAGTTGGAAAAAGGCTAGAGCTTTGCACCAAGAATCTTGCCCCAGGAAAAACTGTTTATTCTGAGAATCTTGTTATAGAGGGTAATGAGGAATTCAGGAGCTGGGATCCAAAGCGTTCAAAGCTTTGTGCTGCAATCCTCAAAGGGTTAAATCAGCTCGGGTTTAAGCCAGGCGACATGGTTCTTTATCTGGGTGCTTCGACAGGCACAACTGTTTCGCATGTTAGCGATATTGTAGGCCGAGGCGGGTTGGTGTTTGCTGTTGAGTTTGCGCCGCGTGTTGCACGCGAACTTGTTTTTGTTGCGGACGCGAGAAAGAATGTCGCACCGATACTGGCTGATGCAAATCAGTTCGAGAGCTATGCTCATAAGATACTGCAGGTTGACTTTATCTATCAGGACATTGCCCAGCGGAACCAGGCTGAGATTTTTCTAAAGAATAGGGTTTATCTGAAGCCAGGTGGTTTTGGGATGCTTTGCGTAAAATCACGCTCTATTGACATAACTAAGAAACCAAAGGAAGTTTTCAAGGATGTGAGAAAGAAGCTTGAAGCTGAGGTTGAGGTTGTTGATTCTCGATTTCTTGAGCCATTTCAGAAGGATCATTGTCTGTTTTTGTGTAAGAAAAAATAAAGGTAATAAAATAGAAATTCTGTTAATTAACTTTCTGAGATGCAATCATTGCGCATCTCTTGCAGTACTCTCCTCTAAGTATACAGTTCCTTCCACACTCTGCGCACTTGCCTGTTTTTGCCATGATAAAACACCCCCATAATTATATATTATCAGATATATAGCAAATCTAACAGATTATATAAAGCTTTCGTTTTTTAACCACTATAAAGTGATTATAAAATCCAAAATAGCTAATTATACATATATATTAAAAATAGAAAGTTTTATAAATTACTGCTGCATAGTCGTGCCATGGTTGGGAAAGTCTTCTTATGACACTTAAAGCCCAGATATAGCTTTGCTTGTTGAAAGAAGGCTCAAATCAGCCGTAAATCATAAATGCCCTGGTGGTGTAGCCTGGTCTATCATGAAGCCCTGTCGAGGGAGATTAAAACCTCTTTAGGGGGTTTTACGCCGCAATCAGGCTTCGACCCGGGTTCAAACAACTGTTTCGCTCATTGCAGACATCAAGTTTGAGCGCATTTGAAAGTCCCGGCCAGGGCGTTTTCAAACTCATGGGCCGGTAGCTTAGCTAGGAGGAGCACCTGTCTGCTTACAGGGTGAGGCTTTTAACCAGGTGGTCGCGGGTTCAAACTCATCTGGCTGATGATGGAAGTCCCGTCCGGCCCATCATGCTGTGGTTGGAAAATGGCAAAGAGATCAAAGGCACTGGAGCACGAATTAGTACCAAAACATGAGCTCTTGAGCCAGGCAGACAAGGAGAAGCTGCTTGAAAAGTACTCTGTTTCTGTTAATCAGTTGCCTCAGATATCAAAAAATGATGCTGCAATATCGCATCTTGATGTTACTGCAGGAGATATTATCAAAATAACGAGGAAGAGCTCCACAGCCGGAAGCTCTGTTTTTTTCAGGGTGGTGACAGATGAGTAAAGAGGGCAAGATCTTGTTGAATAAGTTTTTTGAGGAGCAGTCTTTTATAGAATCAGATATTGAGAGTTTCAATAATTTTGTTGATCACGAACTCCAGCAGATCATTGAGGAAAACAAGGAGATTGAACCTACTATAATTCCCCATAATATTGACGAATTCAAGATCAGGTTGGATAAGATCTGGATCCAGAAACCCATGATAACAGAGGCAGATGGTAGCAGGAGAAAAATATTCCCTGTGGAGGCGAGGTTGAGGAAGATAACTTATTCTGCCCCAATTTTCATGGTTGTCAGCGCTCATATCAATGGGACGCAGCGAGAGTCTTTCACAACCCAGGTAGGTGAGATGCCTGTGATGCTCAAGTCGAAGTACTGCCATCTCAATGGGCTTTCAAGAGATGAGCTGGCTGAGGCTGGTGAAGATCCTGAGGATCCTGGTGGCTATTTCATAATCAATGGTACTGAGAAGGTGCTTGTCAAAATAGAAGATTTGGCTGCCAATAGGATGCTGGTAAGCAAGCAGACAACTGGCACCACTGAATATGTGGGTAAGTTGTTCTCTGAATCAGGCTCATACAAGATTCCACATACAATGGAGATGCGCAAAGATGGGATTGTCTATTTGACATTCACACGTGTACGAAGAATCCCTCTGGTTGTTATGGTGAAGGCCCTTGGCTTGGTGAAGGATGAGGAGATTATGAATGCTGTTTCTTCAGAAAGGATGTTTGATGATGTTTACATCAATCTTATTGAGTTTGCGGATATCAAAACACAAGAGGACGCACTTGATTTCATCGCCAAGAAGTCAGGGATCACTCAGTCAAAGGAGATAAGGATTGAACGTATTAATGGGATTATTGACAAGTATCTGATGGCACACCTTGGAGGCTCTTCTGAAGACAGAATGCTCAAGGCCTACAACCTGTGCAAGATGATGAAAAAGTACCTGCTTGTATACAGACGTGAACTTAAGGAAGATGATAAGGACCACTATATGAACAAAAGGCTGAAGCTGAGCGGTGATCTGCTCGCTGACTTGTTCAGAGTCAACCTAAAAGTGCTTATAGGTGATTTACTGTACAATTTCCAGAGGATTGTGAAGAGGGGCAAATTCCCAAGTATTAAAGTGATAATAAGGGAGAAGTTGCTGACTTCGAGGATTTATTCATCAATGGCAACTGGCTCGTGGGTTGGCGGCAGGAAGGGTGTCTCCCA
>JAHWHA010000120.1 GCA_019323665.1 Candidatus Woesearchaeota archaeon
CACCTCTGTTACAGAATCCTCCTCAGTGGATATTGTGATGTTGTAGAGCAGCTTAACCTTCACATCATCATCACCAAAAAGCGCAAGCGCTTTCAAATCCTCTTGTTTGATCTGAAAATCCTGGGAAATTTCATTTATGTGATCTATAACACATCTCTTAACACTCTGCTCAACATAACTCTGTAGGTACTCCTGTACAGTCTGCTGGCTTCTCGGGTTAACACCATCATAATAATCAACACAGGAGTATTTTGCGCCAGGCAGATCATACCAATTCTCACCCATGGCGTCACATAAGTCTGGCAGCACAACAATACCATAAGCATTTGGAGTGCTGGTTGCCTTTAGCCAGCCCTTATAGGCGTCTGATGCACCCTGGTCATTATAGGGATACCATGGTGCGACCCTGAAACTCCCTGACAGCTCATAAAAAACACCATACCCAACATGATAAGTCTCCAGGTTGTATTTATAAGGGATTATGTGAGTAGCAAAGGGGTGTTCAGGACTTAAGTCTTTGTATGCGGTGCCTCCTTGTTCAATGTAAATTCTCCCCCCCTGCAACCCAATCAGAATTAACCCCTCATCAGCAGCCTCTGCAAGGCAGCTCTCAACATATAGTCTAACAGGAATCTCCTGCAAGCTCTCTCTCATTGAGCGCTGCACATCTGCCTCACTGGCAACATCCACCATCTGGCTCTGCGAAAACATCAAGAAACCTATCACAAAAACAAGCACTAATACAATTATTATAAAGAATGTGAGTTGTCCTCTCTTTGACATTTTTACCCCTTTTTGTATGCTCTGAACAACAGCATCTAATAAACTTTACGATTAAGCACCAATTATCTTCTACTATTGAATATATTAAAAAACAAACGCAAGATTTAAATATAAAACCCCCTCTGAGGACAATATTCAAGAAAAGAGGTGCTAGCTATGAAATTTTCTGATAATGAATCACTCAATATGTGGGGGAAGGTGTTTTTATTTGTGGGTGTTGGAGTTGTGATTGGCTTTGCTTATTACATAAATGCACCGTATCTTATGAATGCCAATATCAACTGGGACCTCATCAACTCACTGCTGCTCTGGCTTATATTTGTGCTGCTAGTGATTATGGTAAACAAGGAACATATTGAAGAAATTAAGTGCCTCAGGCAGATTGCCCAGGAACAGCTAAAAGAGATGCAGCTGCTCAGGAAAGATCTGAAAGGCAGAAAAAAATAGGCTTTACCAATATACCAAAAAATTTAAATATAGTCGTCTGATGAGCTAGACTCATCAAAGCAAGAGAAAAATCCGTTTCAAGAGGTGTTGCAATGGCAAATAAAAAGGGTGACAAGTCATTATCTATGATTTTTGGGCTGTTTATACTACTAATTATATCACTAGTCGTGCTGAGTTTATTCTTCAGGTTCACAGAGCGCAGTACAGGCACAATAGAAGAGACTCAGGAGAGCTTCTTTCACAAACAGGCAATGGAACAGGCAATCAGCCAGTGCCAGACAGCATGCAGTTCAATCACAGATGTTAACACTGCGCTAGAGTTCTGCAGAAAATACCAAAAAATTGATTTCAGCGGAGATAAGGAAGCAAGCTCTATCACCAAAGTAGACTGGGGCCAGTGGCAGTTCTGTGAGGACCGCATCCCATGTTTCATCTTAACGGAATGCAAATCAGGGTTGACTGTTTATGATGGTGCAAAGTGTAAGGATTATCTACTAAATAAGAGGAAGGATTATTATAACGGCTTGGAATATTCACAGGCAGAGGTTGGGGCAGGTAAAGATACAAAAGCAGGAACCTGCGGGCTTGACACTAGTGCAACCACTCCTGAAGAAATCGCTTTGAGCCCCAATTGGGTCGTAAAATATGGTTATCACAGCCCGTGATCCCGCTTCTAATTATTTTGTATTCTTTTAAATTTGTGGCAATTCCAACCACTTTCCACAAGATTTATTAATTTGAAGAGCAGCATCCAGTCTAAAAAGAGTGTGAGCTATGCCGGAATCTCTGAGAGACATTGAGGAGCGTGTGAAACGCGAGCTTGACACTGCGGTGAGCAGCCAGCAGGAGATAGTAAGCCCTTTTGTCTCTGGACAATTCAGACAATTTCAGTACGAAGAGCGCGAAGAGCACGCGCTGCGATCATTTTATGAGAAATACTGCCAGCTGGCATCCCAGTTCATGGGGTTTTTCAACCCCCATGGAACAATGGAGGCAAATCTAAGAGAGGATATCAGTATTGCATCTCTCCATGTGGAGCCAAAAGGTGTGCTTGCTGCCACAATCTTCACCTTCCTACTCTCATTTCTATTAACCCTGCCTTTCTTTATACTTGGTTTCACTGACGCGGCATTCTTCATAATCTCAGTAGGGCTTTTCTTGAGCTACATATGCTTTACATATCCGAATTTCAATGCAGAGATCACAAAAATTAGGGCTCAGCAGGAGTCAATAATGGCGATACTCTACATGACAATCTACATGCGCCTCAACCCAGTGCTGGAGAATGCAATCTATTTCGCGACTCAGCACCTCAATGGCCCATTGGCAAAAGACCTCAAGAACCTGCTTTGGCTTGTTGACACACAAAAGGTCAGCTCAATCGAAGAAGGCATCAATATGTTCATGGACCAATGGATACTCCGTAACAAGGATTTTGTGAAATCACTATTGACGCTGCACTCAATCCTAACACAGCAGAGCAAAGAGGGCCAAGAAAGGATTTTGGACAAGAGCCTCAATGAAATCCTGAGCACCACTTATGATCGCATGAAACACTATGCAAATGATATGAAAATGCCTGTGATGATCCTGCACACATTTGGATTAATGCTGCCGCTTATCGGTCTGATTGCGTTCCCTATGCTTAGTATTTTCATGGCAGATTCCATTAACATCTCTTACCTGTTCTTTGGATATATAGTGGTTCTACCAGTCTTGATATACTTTTTAACACGCCGTATCCTATCAAAGCGGCCAGGCGCATTCTCAGCGCCTGACCTGAGCGCAAGCCCATACCTTCCTCCCAAGGGCAAGTTTGTGATCAACAGGGGCGAAAAAAGGTACTTGATACCAATACTACCAATCTCTTTGGTTTTGGGGCTAATATTTATGCTTCCAGGCATAATCCACCTTGTAACAGCCACATTGCCTGCATGGTCAGAGGCAAAATCAATCGGATCAATACCTGCAGGTGAATACACGCTTGCCGCTGTTCTTACAACAACAACAGTGCCACTTGGTCTTGGTATTGGGATTTTGGTTTATTTCTACCTCAACAGCGTCCAGAAGATAAGACTCAGAGAAGTCATACAAGAGATTGAGGATGATTTAGGCCAGGCAATATTCCAGCTCAGCAACCAGTTCACAGAAAACATACCTGTTGAAGTTGCGATTGAGAACTTTGTCAAGGAGTTTGAGATGCTAAAACTCCAGAAAAAAAGCATATTCTTTTTCTTTAGGGACATCCTTGACATAATGCAAGATGAGGGCATAACACTAGTTAGGGCAGTGTTTGACACAGCGCGCGGAGTGCTCATCAAATACCCATCTGTGCTTCTGAAAGAGATAATGTGGGTGATAGTAGAAGGCTCAAAAAAGGGTGCTAAAATACTATACAATGTTGTGACCAAAGTTTCAACATACCTTGACAACACAAAAAGGATAAAAGAGCTAATCTATGATTTGCTCAATGAAACAGTATCTTCAATTAATATCCAGGCAAAATTCTTGGCGCCATTTCTTGCAGGCCTGGTGGGCTCACTAACACTCATCATAGTGCAATCACTTTATAAGATGATGCAGCAACTTGAGAATATTATGAGACTGCTCAACATGCTCGGCTCAGATGTGGGTGGCAATTTCTTCTCTGACTTCATCAATTTCACGAAGGTTACACCTCCAACAATATTCCAAGTTCTGGTAGGTATATATACAGTTGAGACAGTAATCCTTTTGTCAATGCTGGCGAATGGCGTGGAAAACGGGTTTGACAATGCAGCTCGAGACATGGAGATTGCCAAAAACCTATTTACTGCACTTATTGTATATTTGATTGTTGTATGTATTGGTGCAATGGGGCTTAAAATGTTGGTAGAAGCAGGTATAGCAGCAGGTACAATAACCTAGTTTCAGCAGGTGAGTTTTAATGGAAGACATCTTTATGAAAATGGGAATGCTGGTTGTGGCAGTTGCAGTGATATCTGTAATGGTGGCATTTGCTTTCAAAGCATCATCTACAGTGCCCATTAACCAAGATTCCTACGAGCAGGAATTTGCAGGTGAAGCAGAAAATCTTGCTATCATGATTGGCAAACTCTGTGCCACATGCATCGCCCCGCACACAAACAAAGACTGTTATTTGATAACAGCTAAGCTAAATTCAGTGCTTGACCAAACCAAGCTGCCCGAGGGGGTTGTTCTTTACCCTGATACTCCTATTGATACAGGCAACCATAAAATTAAAATCTCAAGCTTAAATTCAGAATGCCAGGTGAAGAAAGTTGGCTAAAGGTGATATCTCAATAAACCTGATATTCATATTATTTATTTCAGTAATAAGCATAACACTACTTA
>JAHWHA010000121.1 GCA_019323665.1 Candidatus Woesearchaeota archaeon
AGTGTTATGAGAAATAGCGTGTTTAAAAATCTTTTTAAAAATCTCTCTTGAAAGTCATTGCGATTGGGGTTCTGCACATCTGCAATATCTGTTCCTGTGATGTCTGTGATGCAGTCGCATTCCCTTTGCCATGTGATATGCCCCTCCTTCAATTGTGATTTGTTTGCCGTTCACTATTGCATCTGCCAGTTTGCTTCTTCCCTGATTAAGTGTTCTATGAAATGTTGGCTGTGAGACATTCATCTGTTTGGCTGCATCAATTTGAGACAAGCCTACCAGATCTTTCAGTCTCACAGCTTCCATCTCCTCCATGCGTAAGGTAATCTGTTCTATCTCTGCTCCCCTCACTCCTGAGGGCTTGAACTTGATCACCTCTGGTTCATAGCAAACCCGTCTACAGTGTCTGGGTCGCGGCATTTATTCAAGCTCCTTCAGCTTTTTCTCAATGTACTCCTTCTCCTGTTCAATCTGCTTCTTGTGCGCTTCAAGAACTTTCTTTTGGTCTTCCTGTGTGAGCGCTGGCTCAAAGTAGCGGAAGCCAAAGCCCCTAGCATGTCCTCTCCGAAAAGGGCTGCCATGTGCCATTCCGCATCCGCACGGCCCCATTCCGCGGCCTGTCATTGGGCCTTGGAATTTTGGCCCAGTTCCATCAATCCCTGGCATATTAACCACCTCCACATATTGGGTTTTTGTTGATTATGAATATATATTCATAACTAATATATAAATCTTTTGTTTAATACCTCTGTTTCTATTGTTTTAGATGAAATATTCATTTCCCAAGGGTAAAATATTTATTTGAGGTTGCACTACTCATAGATAGTATGAAAACTGGAAGTATTATTGCCTTTACTGTCATAATTTTCTTGGTAATAGTTGTGATAGTGATTATCACAGCCCCAAAATTTGAGGCTGAATCAGCCAAGACTTCAAATGATGAGGTGGAGTGCATTGACAGCTGCATTACGAAATGTGCAAATGAGCCTGCGTGCGTGCAGGAGTGCCTACATTCTGATTGCGGGATGAAAACAAGTAAAAGTGGGATGACGAGTATTACAACTACAATTTAGGTTTTATATTAATTATTTTTTTGTAAACATATTTAACGGCGGCCACCACCTGGGCCGATGAGACAGACTGTATTCCTATACTGCAACCTTTCAAAATTGAGAGTATAGGGTTGCAGTCTGGCGAATAGGATTTTTTCTTTCAATGAGAAAAAATCCGTCGTGCCCTGGGTGGTGGTGGCCGCCGAAAATTAAAGACTCAGAAAATATTTATTAACCAAACATCTCTTGTATCAACTCAATATACATCCCCATTGACCATGCTTGCGAGAAGCAGCCTTGGCTTTCTTCCTTATTGGCAGAGGATAATTCAGCATGATGACCTGCTGCACCACTCCATAAAATCTCGTCAGTGCTTGCCTGCATAATCTGGAATATTTTCTCTTTGTACTTGATTTTATTGACTCTGTACATACAGATCGCTGCAAGGTTGTTTATCCAGTACCAGGAATCGCCGCGATGGTAGCTTGCGTGATTCTCGCCTGTATGTTTGTCATGGAAAAGAGAATGGTTTTTTGAGATTGTGGCTAAGCCGCCCCACTCCAGCCAAAGCTCTTTCAATGCGGCATCAAAGCATTTTGTCCATTCTTCCCTCGGAAACAGGTCTGGATAAATATAGTATGCTATGAATATATTTGGACGCTGTGTAAAGTCTCCCAAGCCGTCTGCCATCTTCTCGCCGTCCCAGAATTCTTTCCTCAGTCTGGCTTTAATCTCTGTCTCCAGATCCTTGAATTGTTTCTGGCCTGAAAGCTGGTGCAGAAGTTTATACAACGATAATTGCATGGCCTGGATTTCAATGCGAGCTCCTTGCCTGTCATCCCCATTGTATTCAGTGTCCATCCATGTCTCTTTCGGCCCGTTATATGCAAGATTGTTTTTTATAAAATTTTTTTGGAATCTCTCAAAAACATAGTCAAGCTTTGCCTTAAGGAATATATTTTCAGTCTTGTCCAGTTTCTCTGATCCAATGATTTGTTTGAGCCTGAATAAGCACCAGCCTAATGCGTCTGCTGAGCCTGTTTCGGTTTTTGGAAACCTGTTGGCCAGGCGACCATCCGGCTCCACAAAGTTGAGTTCTCTAAAGAGTATATTCTTTGCCTCAGCATATCTGTGCTGGGCAATCAATGCTCCCACGGAGATCGCCTCATCTCTAGTCCATGTTTGGAAGAACCATGGCAATCCTGCAAAGATTCGTCCATTGACAGTTAGGTGATCAAGTGCTTTTCTTGCGGAATTGTATGCAAGGTTAATATCCTTGTCTTCTGATATCTTTTCAGACTTGGATCTTGTTATCTTGAATCCGAAGATGTTGTTTGCGTTGTTGAGAGCTTCACCCTTGTCTCTTGAGACAGCTGTGAGTATGTTCTTTGCATCTATCTGCACAGCTCTGTAAACAAATCTTTCAAATGGTTTGGAGTTGCGCTGCCTATCATAATCATAATTTTTTTCTACCCAGTTGTTAAGCAGTGTATGAGTGCCATCATGCACAATTGCTATGTAAAATTCGTATTCCATCTGACCATGTGTTTGGTCCTCGCGGCTGTCAGTTGATTTTACGAATTTCACTAAAAGGGATTTACCCTGCTCTTCAATACAATAATTACGGCCCCAGATGCGTGCATCATAGCTATGGCGCACGTCAAAATCAATGGTGAGCTGCTTCTTGGTCTTGATTTGAAGGGCATTGAATTTTGGATGGAGTGCCAGTTTTGCTGAACCAATGTCAGCTGATGTGCTGTGGTTAACAAGCTTAGCAAAACTTAATCCAAGGCTGTCAATTATCTTGAACATCGATTGGTCATAAACAAAGAAGCCGTCATAGCGTGATGGAGCACCTGAAGGGAGCATAAGATAGCTGCCTCTATTGTTCGAAAGAAGCATTCGTATCTCTGACACCTCTCTTTTAATAGCTTGGCCTGCAAGCTTGTGTTCCACCCCAATCATTAATGCATAATTTAAGAGAACTAATATATAAATTTATGGGTGAACGCATATTTTTTGTATTTTTTCAGATTTGATCTTTTAAAAAAGCTAATAATTGGGAATCGAGAATTTTTGAAAAATCAATTATCAGACAAGCTCTGGCACAACCCTGGCAAGCCTTGTCTGCTCATCAAGTCTTTGCATTGAGTGCAGATCAATAGCATCATATCCAGAATCAAAAACTCCTGTCATAAACATCCTGGCATTCTCATAACTCTTTTTCTCCAGTATTCCGGGCGCAAATAAAATGCCCCGCCTCATCGCTGTGTCAATAACCTCTGGGCACACAAAATCATCAAGCCGGAATTGCATATCATCTAAGATATTGTCTCCCATATAGCTTCCAAGCCTTGCCATTGCAGTCAGCCTGAGGGCAGCATTTTTTTTAAGATACTCTTTCCTCTCCTGCACTTTTTGATCATTTCTAAAATCTGGAAACAACTGCCTGTTTTGGTTGAAATATTCATATGCTGAAAGTGCGGCCTTCACGCTTCTCTCCACATCATCAGGCTTAGCAGCTCGCCTTGCTTCACAGTCAGAAACAACATGCATAAGCCATGGATTAAAATATGACTGTAAAATAGTTGTGGTTACAAGCTGCACCAGCGACTTTTGCGGATCAGGTCTGAAATAGGGAAGCCCTGCCCTGGTCTCAACCCACATATTGCCCTTTCTAACCTGCCCTGCAATTTCAATTGCTGCTGACATCTTTGCATAATCTGCCCAGCTTGCTGTTTTAGGTGTGTTAAACATAAACTGGGCAATATACTCATCAATTCCAGTCCTATTCTTTCCGCAAATATTAGCAAATGCTGCTGCAACCGCGTGCGCTGTCACATAGCCTATATCATCTCCCATGCGCAAACTCCAGTGGTGAGGCTCATTGATTTCTATTGGAATTGTGTTTGGCTCATCAAAACTCATGAGCATGTCAACAAGCGCCCTCTTTGCACGCATGCACTCCAAAGGCTCCAGTGGGCCGCGTTTATCAAATTCCCCAAACCAGGGGCCGCTCACAGAAACAGCCTGCATACCCCTCTGGAGTTTCATCAGCATAACCTGATCATGATTAAATAGAAGCAGGTATGGAAAACCAGTGCCTGCATATAGCTTTATTGCAGGAAAATTCCCTCTTTGGGTTGCCGCAAACAACTGATTCATATCCTCTGGGCATGTAACAACCACTCCCCCATCATCATTTCTGTTCCAATCAGCCTTATCTTTATAAGGTCCAACCTGGGTGTCCCTGCTTGTGCCAAGGGATATCAAACTTATTAACTCAGACTCAGCCAGCCGCTCAATTCCTATGAGAGTTTTGTGCATCCAGGGCATATGGTCATAAAAATCAGGCGGCTCGCCATAGTGTACCCTAATTGACACAAGTCCCTTTGCTCTGTCCTCTCTCATTCTTTCAACAAGACTTAGCCTAGCTGGCTGGCTGCTGTTGCCAAGTCCATTGTGATCAAAACACTCACCTCTATTCACAAGGTGTTCTGCATGGTAAACAAGCTGTTCATCATCAGCAGTCCTTTCCAGAAGTTTTTCTGCAGCCTGCTCAGCCTCAGTCCCAAAATGGCCGAACAGCTCATAGGTTTTTATGGCATCTTCAATTTCACCTTTATCAGGATCTCTGCTTTGAGATAAAACCGTAATGAATGGAAATCTCTGTTTTACAGCCTGGCACGCATCCTCAAGACCGGCAAACACATGCTTCCTCTCACCCAATTCCAGCAATCC
>JAHWHA010000122.1 GCA_019323665.1 Candidatus Woesearchaeota archaeon
AGAACAGCCCTCCAACAGAAGTATTTGTGGGAGACACCGTTCCCTTTGGGGTTGAAATAAAGAATTTAGGAGCATATTCAACAACACCTCAGCTCTGGCTGCACGGCCATGACCAGAATATTATAAAGTTAGGGTGGAATGGTGTAACACCTGGAGAGATTGATGCTCGTGATGATACAAATCCTGTTGGGGGTTTTGAGATATACGAATCAAATAATGTGGAGATAGCTCTTCCAGCTGGTGTTGATTCTTACGGCACGAACATGAAGCTGACAGTCTGCTATCCATACAAGACATTTGCATCAGCAGCTGTTTGCATAGACCCAGATCCAACAAACAGTGGAGATGATGCATGCGCTGCGCGAGATGTCAGCCTTAGTGGGGGTCAAGGAGGTCCTGTTGGTATAACTAATATTGCAGAGGACTCCTCAAAGGACAAGGTTAGATTTACTATAACAATCTCCAATCTTGGAGGAGGTACAGTCTATAAAAAGTCAGATGGTAGCCCATGTACAAATCTACGGGCAAATGAGATTGATATTGTCTCAGTGAAACCCCAGGCAATCTCAGGCCACCAGCTGAGCTGCAAACCAGAGCCAGTGAGGTTGGTAAATGGTCATGGTATTGTATATTGTGAAGCACCTATGGAGGGTTTTCCAACCTCTGCTTTCACAACGGTACTGAGGATTGATTTGGATTATTATTACAAGTCTTCAATTTCTAAATCAATAAATGTTAGGAGGATATGAAAATGAGAAAGGAGTTATTGGTGTTGATGGGTTTGGTTTTGGTGGTTTTGGCTGGTTGTAAAGGTAAGAACACAGTAAGTGCTTCTGATCCATTCCTTGGTGGAACAACAGGACTGCTTATCAGTTTTATGGAGGATGCGCCACCTGTTGAGGTGTATGATGGAGGTGATTTTCCATTTGATATTGTTGTGAAGCTCACCAATGATGGTGTATCAGATGTGGCAGCATCTGATGTGAGAGTAAAAATCAGTGGGATTGATCCTGCTCAATTCAGCAAAACCAGCGCAGATCTTGTTAGAAGCCCTGATGAGGAACTTATTAGGACTTACAAGGACTCAGAGGGGAATGAAATTGAGGGGATTACCACACTTGTCGCATTCGACAGCCTCAATTACCACGAGACTTTGAGCGGTAACCTACAATTTCCTGTGAGGGTGGATGTGTGCTACAAGTACAGCACAAAGGCAGTTACCCAACTTTGCATAAAAGAGGATTTGCAGGATACCAGCGAAGATGCAGTGTGTATAGTGACTGGAGATAAACCTGTGTACAGCTCGCGTGCGCCTGTTCAAATAACAGATATGAAAGAGTCAGTGAGAGGTGGTGAGAGAATTGGTTTTGTGTTTACTGTGAAAAACATGGGTAATGGAAACCTCTACCAGAAGGATTCAAAATGTGACACAACCGGAATAAAATATGAAAATAAGGTGTGGATAGATGTTAACTCAGGGATGGCTGGATTAGAGTGCCAAGGTTTGTCAGAGGGCACCTCAAGCAGTGGTTATGCAACACTTTATGGTGGTGAGAGAGTAATAACATGCACCCAAGATGCAGCAAGTTCTACTGATTACATCAAGCCGGTTGACATAACTCTTACCTATGATTACAGGGAAAACCAAGAGAAACAACTATTGGTTAAGCACACAGTGCAGTAACCAATTTTTTTATTATTACTTTTTCTGTATTTTAATAATTATTGAGGTATCTTTTATGAAGGTTTTGGAAATATCTATTTTTGTTGGCCAATGAGAGCATAGTACGCAAGCAACGCTTCAAACTGGATAAACTCGTCTGAGCCCTCAACAATCCTGAACTCTGCTTCACCGCACTTATTGATTAACTGCATCTTCTTCCTGTCATCAATTTCAAGATTGAGAGTCTCTTTCTGCACCTGCTTCACAACATCAATACCACTGAGGCCGTAACTGAGCATCACTTCAAGTAGAAGATCACGTGCCTTAGCAAACTTATTATCAAGAGCAAGCTTTAGTATCTTGGTTATATCATCAGGTTTGGCAAAAGCTGCCATTGAGTATACTGTCTCAGCATTGATTTTGGAGTCAAGAGCAGCACAGCTCTGAAGAATATTCTCAAGCTTCCTGCAGTCACCCTCACTAACCCGGAACAGAGCCTCTTTTGTGTCCTGTGTTATGCTAAGCTTCTCTTGCTTTACAATTCTTTCAATCAGCTTGAATATCTGCTCCTTCTTAAGCAGCCTGAACCTAAACACAGCGCATCTGCTCTGTATTGGTTCAATGATCTTTGAAGAGTAATTGCAGCTTAGGATAAATCTGCATGTGCGGGTATAATTTTCCATTGTTCTTCTCAAGGCCTGCTGGGCCTCTTTTGTAAGTGCGTCACTCTCATCAAGATAGATTATCTTAAAAGGCACTTCTCCAAGAGCGCGGGTTCGCGCAAAATCCTTCACCTTGTTCCTTATCACATCTATACCTCGCTCATCCGATGCATTAAGCTCAAGAAAGTTGCCGTGCCACCCCTCACCAAAAAGCTTCATAGCCACAACCATTGCCAGGCTGGTCTTACCTGTGCCAGCAGGACCTGCAAAGAGCATATGAGGCATATTCTTCTGCTCAACAAAAGCTGCCACTCTTTTTATTATATGATCCTGACCAATGAAATCAGAGAACTCCTTTGGCCTGTATTTTTCAGTCCATATCTCGCTGCCTGCCATAGCTAAGGATAAGCAAAGTGCAAATAAAAACCTTTGTATTGAGTAGATATTCAGGATACAATAATATAAATTAAATGAAGAACTCTAGATTATGTCCTCTTCAGACACCACCAAAAAATCACCTATGGCAAGCACTGCGCTGAAAGGGATGAGAACATTGCCTCTCTTGTCTTTTTCAAGCTCAAGTTTCTCTGTGTAGCTTGTGGGACTCCCAAGTACCATATGTATTAATTCGCCAGTTTTTGTCTCAAATATAAGATCACCTACTTCACCAAAGCGTTTGCCAGTCTTGCTCACTACAGTCTTGCCCAGAAGCTCTTTTGAAAACCTCTTATCATCGTCTTCCATAAGCTCACCCTCTGCTCCTAAAGTGTGTCAGGTAATATATAAATCTTTTGTATTAGTGTGGTGAGGGTTTATCCCACAATATTTTAGATATCAAAAACCTTTTAAACACAACTTCAAACCAGATTTCTGCCAATAGGGGTGAATTTATTGAAAGGATTTATGGATGTAACACAGACAGAACAGTGGTTTACACAGCTTTTTGGGTTAAGTATTAAGGCTCCCCTTGTGGGAGAGACTAAGAGACAGTTCCTTTTGAAAGCGCCATTGCTAATGCTTGGAGTTGTGCTTTTTGGCTTCTTACTGCTTGAAAAGTTTCCTTCGCTGATTGCAGTTATCCTGATGCTCATCTTCTTTTACTTAACAGTCTTCTTGCTTCTAAAGTTCATGGATGCAATAAATAGTACCACCGAGGTGAGGAGTATATTGGGTATAGCCCTATGGTTTTTACCGCTGATTGTGCTTGTGCTGCTCCTGTAAAATGCTAGTTAAGCTTATGGGTTTGGGAGATATATTTGCAGCAGTTATGACTATAGTTGCTACAATGCACCCAGTGGCTGCATCCAAGCAGCTAATAGGCTATGCAGCAGCATATCTTGTGTTAAAAGGAGGCATTTTCTCACTTGCCGGCAATATTGTAAGCTATATAGACGTGCTTTGCGGAGTGTACATCTTTTTACTCAGTTTGGGAATCTCACTCCCCTTACTCACACTCTTTGCAGTGCTATTCCTTGTCCAGAAAACAGCTTTCTCTTTCTTTGCCTGACTCAATATGTTTGGAGCTTGTCAAGGCTGAACTCCTCTTCTTCCTTATTCTTCTCAGGTGTATTATCAGCAGGTGCATCAAGCATGCTGCCAAACACATTGTCCCCATCAGGGAATTCAGGAGAAAATTGCTCTGCAACAAGCTGCTGCAGGAATCTTATTGCCTCTTTTATCTCCTCTTTTGAGTCGCGCTTTGTGTCAATTGTTATCTGCATTAGCCACCTTTTTTAAGACATTTGTCTGATCAAATAATAATTTGGCAATATCAGCGTTTTCACTTGTTGCCTTCAAATATAAATCTATCCATATTCCTTAGTTAAACAAAAGATTTAAATACAACTTAACAATTGTTAAGTCTAATGAAAGTATATCTTGACAACGGTGCCACAACCCGCGTTGCGCCAGAGGTTGCTGAGGCTGTAAAAAAAGTGTTTCTCGTCCAATATGGCAACCCTTCATCCTTGCACAGCTGGGGAAGGGAAGCAAAGCAAATACTTGAGAAGAGCAGGGCAACCATTGCGCGTAAGATCAATGCGCAGCCAGAGGAGATATTCTTCACATCAGGTGGTTCAGAATCTGACAACCTAGCGCTTGTGGGTGTTGCACTGGCAAACAAGGTTAGGGGTAACCATATCATCACCACAAAGTTTGAGCACCATGCTATTGAGCGCACCGCAAAACAGCTTGAGAAACAGGGTTTTAAACTTACTTTTCTTGATGTAACCGAAGATGGCTTTGTGAATCCCAAGAGTGTTGAAAATGCGATCACAGACAAGACAATCCTTGTGAGTATAATACACGCAAACAATGAGATTGGTACAATACAGCCTATTGGGGATATTGGTAAAATTTGCCGAAAGAGAGGTGTGCTCTTGCATGTTGATGCTGTGCAGAGCTTTACAAAGACAGAGCTGGACGTCAATAAGATGAATATAGATTTGGCATCTTTTTCAGCACACAAAATCCATGGCCCAAAGGGAGTGGGAGCATTATATGTAAGAAAGAGCATAAATATTCAGCCAATGTTTTTCGGTGGCAGCCAGGAGTCTAAACTCAGACCAGGTACTGAAAACCTCCCCTCGATTGTTGGATTTGCGCAGGCAGCCGCCCTCATTTCAGAGAAGGATATTGAACATATGACAAAACTACGCAATAAGCTTATTGATGGGCTGCTCAAAATTTCTGACACGCAACTCAACGGTTCAAGAGAGCACAGACTGTGTAATAATGTCAATATCGCTTTCAACTTTGTTGAAGGTGAATCCCTGCTCATGGAGCTTGACACTCATGGTATTGCGGTGTCAACAGGCTCAGCTTGCTCATCAACTGAGCTTACTCCAAGCCATGTGCTTACAGCAATTGGCCTGAAACCTGAGATTGCCCATGGCTCATTACGCTTCACCCTCAGCAAATATACAACACAGGAAGAGATTTAATATACAATAAGGGCTGTGAAAAACGCTGTTGAGAAGATGCGCCTCCTTAGCCCTTGGGAATCAGGAAAAAAACTTGAGGGCCTAAAGCACCATTAGTGCCAGATTGGAAAAAGCTTAAATATCACCAACAAATCCCATTCTTCTATGGAAACCCAAAGAGGTGTCTCAGCAATAATCTATGATAAGCGCGGTGACAAACACTACTTCCTCCTTCTGCACAGAGTGAGCAACTGGCAGGGCTGGGAATTTCCTAAAGGCAAGCTTGAGGAAGGCGAAACAGTGCTACAGGCGGCAACACGCGAAATCAAAGAAGAAACGGGGTTGAAAAAATTCAATATCAAGGGCAGCCTAGTGAACAAGCGTGAATTCACCCATAATGACAGGCTTTACTCTTTTGAAACTTTTCTGGTTGAGGCAAATATGAATGTTGTGGTGGATATCAGTGGTAGTGAGGAGCATGATAACTATATCTGGACAGACAAAGAGGGAGTTCTAGCCAAGTTGTACTGGCATGAGGAAAAATCCCAGTTCAAGGAAGCTATAGCTGTCTTAGAGAGCTCGAATATCTGATTCTACATTGCGCAGTTTTCCCAGTGGGAATGAGATTGACTCATCCCAAAATTGAATGCAAAGCTCTCAACCAGCTTAGGTCTCTCAAGCTTGAGGAACTCGAGAAACTCCTCAGCCATACAAAAGGTGCACACATGCATCTTGCTGCCGCAGAGTATACAGGTGGTTATCTCATTGCCCAAAGAGGGCAATTTTGATATCTGCTCAATCAAAGGCATAAGGCTTATGTCCTCCACCAATGCCCATTGCAGGAGTTGACGCTCCCAGCATTCAGGGCATATTGGATTTGTTATTGCCTGCTGGCAGACTGTGCACAGCGCATCCCATTCCAGGTTTTGTTCTCTCATCTTTTTGGAAGTAGCTCTTGCCTGGGTTATACAATCCGAGAATCAAGACAAACACATCAGATTTGTAGAACCCAGGTGTTGAGCTCACATATCTTTTGTGTCTGTGGTTGGATAATCAATCACGCCACACAGACCAATGACTGTGAAGATGCAATTCAGATTCCTCACATGGTTTGTGTGGTAATTCATATAACTATTAAGACAAGACTCTTATTTATATATCTTTTGGGAAAATCCCGGAAAATTTTCCAACTTTCTCAAGATTTATAT
>JAHWHA010000123.1 GCA_019323665.1 Candidatus Woesearchaeota archaeon
AGGATGCATATCCTGGAGCCTTTGCTGATATCCAGGCAACAAAAGAGCAGGCATCGATTATCGGAGGAGCAGCTGGAGCTTCTATTGGCACACTCACAGGACTAGGGCTTGTGATTGCTGGAGTGGCTGCGTGCTCCACTGTTGTTGGGTGCGGTTTTGCGGTTGTGGCTTCATCAGCTGCAGGTTTGGGTTTGGGAGGATATGGTGGCTATATAATGGGTGCTGACACCAGCCAGAACTGGGATGCCCGCATAATGCTTTGGGATTATGACCAGCTGAATACACTCAAATGCTCTCGCCTAGAGTCAAAAGTTGGTTCGCTTGAGATACACAAAGAGGAAAAAAATTAAGGTGTGCAAAATGAAAAAGATGAACACACGAGGTATTGAGTTTGCCTGGACCAAACTTGCCAACATTATCTTGTTGCTTGCGCTGCTTGTAGTGTTGATAATCGGGATAAGCTTCATGAGAGGATATGGGTTTGAGCTGTGGGCACGCATCTCTGGATTTTTCAGGTTTGGTAATTAAGATGATGAACAGCAAGAAAGGGGCAATTGTTTCCTTGATTTTGGTGATGATAGTCACAGCAATAATGCTTGGTGCAGTATATCCTGCGATTAGCGAGAAGTTTCCTGCACTTAAGGAGATGCTTGACAGGTTGTTTGGCTTTGAAGGTGGTGACTATATCAAATCATTTGAGGTTAAAAAGCTAGGTGGTAATCATGTAGAAGTGTTGTGGGAACTGTCAAAAAGTGTGGATGATCTTCACTCTGATTGCTGCACCCTTGAATGGGAGGAGGATGCAACAAATGACAACCCTAATCCTGAAAGCGAAATAATCCTAGAAACAAGAAAATTGAGAGAAGGTTTGGGCAATCCACAAACAAAGGATTGGCCCGTTTCCACATGGCATGATGGTACTATAACTCTAACAATAAAAGATGGGGAAAACACAGAGAGCAGGCATGAGCACGTTAGTTTCAGGGGTGATATGGACGAAGAGTCATTTTATGATTTTGTGGAGTTGAATGAGGAGCATATCCAAAAAAAGCTGCTAAGTCCAAGTTCTTCATCCTCGACCGTTGAATTCCCAAACTACCATCTTGCAAAAGACCTAGTAATTGTTGGTTTCAATAAAAAAATCAATAAGGGGGTTGTAAAATATTCTTGCCACAAATCTGAAGATGAAACGTTGGCCGAGCTAATACAACCACCTGAAGAATGTGAAAATAAGAACTGCATATGCCTATGCCAGAATCTAGAGTTTACTCAAATATGTCAGCAGGACAGACTATGCTTCAGTTACAGTGAAGAAGGTAATATAATCAATAAAATTTATGGTGATGAACAATATGAGCTTGGTTCAGACCCCGATCCAGAATATTTAATTTTTAACAAAGGGAAAGTTATTGATGAGAATAATAAGTATTACTTGGCTATTTTTGGACTCTCGGGTTGTGCCCCCTATCCTTATGCATTCTGGAATGATTTCCCCAGGAGATTACGTATCAGCAGGAGCGGGTTCGTCAGTAGCAGCGAGATTACAATCACACCTGTTGAAGAAACATCTTGTTGTATAGATAAAAATGATGTATGCCACTATGACAAAACTAAACAGGAATGTGATGATCTTAAGGGAGATTGGAAGAATTATGACTGTTATGATGATATGTATCATTCAGTCACAAGCTGCACAGATAAACTAATAAAAGTTGAGAAATCTTCGGCAACAAGCATAAGAATCATATTAGACTTTAGTGAAGCTGAGGACAGGGAAAACCATGAGCTCTATTTGGGACCAAAAACAGGAGAAGGAACAACTGGCACTGTTAGTGAGTTGGGGGATCCAGTATCAGTTAGTGGCAAAGTTTACACTTATGAAGTATCACTAAATAATATGCACATGGAATACTGGGTTCGGTTAGAAGTGAGGGATAAAGAGGGAAAAATCCATAAGATATTCAAGTCTTTAACCCCAAGCGCACTTCCTGAGCCTGTGTCATATGAAGGCTGCTGCATCTATAAGAATATTGGATCAGTACTGATGTGTACACCAAAGGAGACTGGACAAGAATGTAATACTCGTCCAAATACTCCTGAAGTGTGTTTATTTGATGGCAGTACCCCTGAAGAATGTGAAGGAAAAACGATAAAAGACTGTTCACAACTCATAGAATGTGTTTTTTCTCCATCTCCTTCTATAAAACAAGTGTATAAACCCGAGTACCCCTTCCATAATGTTGTCAAAATTGTGTGGGCACTCCGTCAACCTTGGGCAGGAGATTCTGAGTCTGCTGACATAAATCCACCTCAAGACACCTCCAAAATCACAATAAGCTATTCACCAATAGTACTAGGTGGACCAATAAGTGCACCAAAAATCGTGCCTGAGAATCAGCCAAACCCCTCTGAAAAAGAATATATCCTGCCTCTGCCACAGTCATGGGATTATTATATCTATGTCACAGCAACAGATAAAGAAAGCAATGAGGCAACCAAACGGCTTGAATTCAGAAGAGAAGGTTGCTGCACATATTATGATAACCTAATGAAATTAGGAGGCACCCTAGTTAATTGCAGAGAGAGTAGTGAGGATCTGTGCACAAATATAGATGCTCGAACAACTGGAACCGAACAGGACTTATTTGTAACTTTTATCGAGTTCAATGATGAGATTAAAAGTTGTAATGATGTCATGGATGACGGTGGTGCAACATGTCCCGCTCTTGGGTCTGACATACTGAAGACACTTGATGTGAAGCATATAATAAAAAATAAAATCATCAAAGTGACATGGCAATTCCAAAATTCAGTGATTAAACACATTGATGGTCTAACAATAAGTTATATCTCTAAAGAGGATTATCTCAAGGATGAAGAAGCAACCCTAGTAAAACAATATCTCAAAAACCAGTTAGGTTCAGATGAAAAATACATAGAATTCGAATTACCAACATTATCAGATGCATATTATGTTTTTTTCACTGTTAAAGATATTTTTGGAAACGAAAAAACAGAAGAGATAGATTTGCATAGAATAGGCTGCTGCAAACTAAAAATAGGTGATGAGTATAATTGCCAGGAGAAAATTGAGAGTGAGGAGTGCATCGAAAATTCTGATACAATCACTTATCCTGGTGGGAAAGATGGAGAGATTAACAGCTGTTATGATATCCAAGAATGCTTGTTTAAAGTGCTTGAGGCTCAAGAAATCAGTGATAATGTGGTAAGCATAAAATGGCAATTCCAACCCTCATTTTTTGAACAGAATCTTGACAAGGAATATCGGGCTACTGTTCAATATTCATATGATAGCTATAAACATGAAGAGCCTATAACTGACACATTATCCATAAGTATTGAAAATAATGTAAGAGAGCATTCAATCATCTTAGATCAACCAAAGAATAATGAGATAAGGCTGATTGTGACTGACCGAGGAGGTAACAAGATATTAAGAACGCTGGAATACTAGACTAATTGAAATACTGATGAACAAAGAGTACCTCCATCAACATAATCTGAGAGGTGAAAAAATGAAGAAGAGAGGAGTCGAATTGGCATTAAGCACAATTGTAATCGCTGCAATCTGCCTGGTTGTACTGATAGTTGTACTGGCGATCTTCACAAATGGTTTCGGGCTCGGATGGGATGGTCTTCGTGGTCTCTCCTCATGCAAAAACACTGGTGGAGGCACTGGTGAATGTCAGGACAGAGATTTTGTTGAGAACAACCCAGATTACAACTGTCTTTACAAATATGGTGGCTGCCCTGATGAAGGAAGTAATAATTACTGCTGCTGGTCAAAAACCAAGGAGAGTTAGTCAATAACATGCAGAAAAACAAACGCGCTGTTGTAGGCACTGTGACATTGGTAATCATCGGACTAGTGATATTTCTGCTTGTGCAGTACACACTGATGCCTGTGGTAATCAGGATAATTAAATGGGTGTTTATGCTCATACTAAGGCAGACAACAAACCAGTTTGAGTATGCAACACAAGATAGCGCAGTTAGGATTGCAGATGATATTCAGCAGCTTGTCGAATCCGAGAAAAGATTTGACTACAAGCTTGTACCCTTTACCCTTGCTGAAAACAAAGCTCTTGTGGGATTCTGCCAGAATGTGGGAGTTAATCAATGTCTCACTGAGATTGGCTACGAACCACCAAAATCAAAATGCAGTAAACAAGCATGTTTGTGTGTTTGCGATAGTAAAGCTGCATGCAAAGAAAGCGAATGCCATCAATTGGAGGATGTGACCTTTGTCTTTGGTCCTGCGTTAACTGCGCCAAAATTTAAAGATCTGAAAGACCCCTTAACAGGCCAAGTTGCGCACTGCCTTGAGATCACCTATATCCGTAGTGAGTTTGGCAAATGGTGGGATACCTGGTGGCCTGATTCCTGGGCAGAGGACCCGGCAATCTCAGGCAATCTCTATATTGAGAAGTTGGAAGAGGGCAAGACAACCTATATCACCATTGTGCCTTTTGATGAAAGGAGATATGATGAGTTAAAATCAAGAATCGAAATGGGGGTTGCTAAGAATCCTAAGCAACAGGAACAGTATAACCCAAATGATGATCTATACCGCTATCTTGAACGGGTAAGGTGATATTGGCTTATATTACCCTTGCCCCCTCCCGCTCTGAAAATCTATCAAAAGTAATAAATATATCTATTAGTTGGAAAACCTTGGGTCAAGATGAAAAAAAGAGGGTTTAAGCTGGGCAAGCGTGCCCAATCAGGGGGGGAATCTGAATTCAAACTGTATATGATTCTAATTTACATTGG
>JAHWHA010000014.1 GCA_019323665.1 Candidatus Woesearchaeota archaeon
AAACACGACAGTTGCTCAAGAGCTATGCAGACAATAACCCTGGCTTTATCAAGTATGTACATCGTGATAATAGACATGGCTTCAAGCCAGGGGCGTTGAAGAACGCGATGAAGATAACCAAGGGTGAGATTATGGTTATTTTTGATGCTGACTGGATTCCTAAAAAAGATTTTCTCAGGCGAGTTATTGAGCCGTTTGGAGATCCTAGAGTTGCGGTGGTGCAGACAAGGCAAGGGTTCTACAACAAAGATGCTAACCTGATAACAAGGTTTGCTGCTTATACCCTGATGGTCTATCATACAATAGTTATGCCCATAAACAACAAAGTTAACTGCGTGTTCTTCTGCGGCACAGCAGGCGCAATAAGGCGCAGCCATTTCGAAGAGGTAGGGGGGTGGAATTTATGCAGTATAACTGAAGATTCTGATTTAAGTGTAAAGCTTCTAATGAAAGGCTACAAAAATGTATATCTTAATTATGAGACCCCCAGTGAGGTGCCTGCTACACTCGAGAGCTTCATCAAGCAACAGATGAGATGGTGCTATGGCAATACCCGTGTATTCTTTGACCATGCAAAGAACATCTTATTTGGAAAAGGCTTAAGGCCTGTACAGAGGCCGATGATCATGTTCCTCACATTAGCCAATATCACAGCTCCATTTGTTGTGCTTATGACTTTGTTTGGTTTTGTAGGGTGGCTGCTTGGCGAACCAGCGCTTTTCAATGTGCAGGATTTTGTTTCAATGGTTGTGAAATTCATCTATACAGGTGGATTCCTATTAATAGGTGGCCTCACCCTATTCAAGCACGGCAGACTAAATGAGTTTAAGCATCTTGTCGTTAGTGCATTAACTCTTGGTATTGTGCTTTCAGTTGCCCAATCTGTTGCTTTCATCAAGGCTGTGTTCAACCGAGGGCTTGGGTGGTATTGCACTCCAAAGGATGCCAATATGGCAATGTTGTGAAAATGAGTATTTATAGCGCTCTGGTTTCAGTTGTGTGGATTGTTTTTCTGGTAAGTGTTGTTTATTACTATATGCTGCTTCTAATCAGGCATCGCAAACCCAGACAGACAAAGCAGTTCAAAAGCATTACAGTCATTATACCTGCACACAATGAGGAATGCTATATCGCAGATACCCTCCATGCGGTTCTCGAGGCTGAGTTCAAGGGTAAAAAGCAGATTGTTGTTGTTGATGATGGGAGCACTGATAGAACAGCAGATATTGTGAAGAGATTCAAGCAGGTCAGGCTTATCAGAACCAAGCACTCGGGCAAGTCAAGCAGTCTCAATACTGCACTTAAGGTTGCCAAAGGAGAATTGATTGCGGTTGTTGATGCTGATAGTGTTATCGAGTATGACTCACTTCGTAAGCTTGCAGTTGAGGTTGGTAGAGAAAATACAGCAGCTGCATGCTGTGTTGTCAAGGTCAACAACAGAAAGAAGTTGTTATGTATGTGGCAGCACATTGAGCAGCTCTACAGTTCACTTATTAGACATCTCTCATCAAAGATCAATGCGAACGTTGTAACACCTGGTCCGTTGAGTGTCTATCGCGCAGAGCTTCTCAAAAAGCTTGGTGGTTTCAGCACAGAGGGCTATTGCGAGGATATTGATGTTACCATCAAGCTGATTCGCTCTGGTTACAGGATAGGTTTTGTGGATGACACTGCTTCGCATGCAAACCAGCCATACAAGCTCAAAGAGTTTTTACGCCAGCGCTACCGAGGTTCGAGAGGGTTGTTGAACATATTGAAGAGGCATTTTGAAATCAAGCCTTCATTGCTCAATCTGACCACAATGCCCCTACTTTTATTCTCCTATGTGCAAGCAGTTGTTATGGGCTCATTAACGCTTTATCAGATGGTTTCTGGTTATTTTGCATATTTTCTATCCCAGGGTCAGATCTTCAACCTATATGTTCTCAGGTTCTTCTTTGATTGGTTCTCGCTTATTGGATTCTTCAAATGGACAGTAAGTGTTTTTACTGGCAGTGCGCCTTGGACTTTAGCTGCTAGTGTTGGCATAGCAGCAACTTTGCTTACTTATCCACTTTATATTTTTGCGATTTTTAAGTATAACCGCAAGTTTGACATCTGGCATATTGTGCCTGTGCTCTTCATGTTTCCCTACTGGCTGTTTATGATGCTGCTCTACATAATCAGCATCCCATCACTGTTTACCGCAAAGCAGCACAACATCTGGAAGAAGAATGAATAGTGATTCTTTAAGGATTTAGATTTGATTAGTTTTTGGTGAAGAAAGTGTCATTTCTTGCGGATCTTGATCATATCTCCAATGGTTGTGATGCCCGATTTCACCTTGTCAAATGCTCGCTTCTCTTCCTTGTGTTCCTCTATGAGCTTGATTTTGAGAAAATTTTCAAGCTTACGGGCAAGCTTGATGCTCGGCTCCATTGCGCTAGACTCTATCTTGCTGAGCAGCGACTCACGCTCATTGAGCCTTTTTGCCATCTCTGACTGCTTTAGCCCAAGTGACTCGCGCTTTTTCTTTATCATTCGGGCATAACCTGGAGTTATTACAAACACAACCTCATCCTGAGTGGGTACAGAATATGAAGTAGCTGTGGGCTGTTTGGGTTTAAGTTTTGTTTTTTTGCTATGTACAGGCTGCATTGCAATCCGATTCACAACCTTGCCGTACTTGCTGCAGTTCTCGCACAGATTTAGTACTGCGCCTTCTACACTTGTCTCATAAGCTGCTTCTTTAGAACCGCACATCTCGCATTGCATTTTTACCCCTCAGAACAGTTACAATATTGATTCTGGTGTTTAAATATCTTTCTTTGGGTTTTATTGAAATATATGAAGCATTCCAACAAAATTAATAAGTGCGGCTCGGTTTTCAGATATTAGTTTATAAATTGGAGGGTGTAAAATGGGTATTAATGAAGAGCTTGAGGAGAAGCTTCCAAGCGTTGTTGAAATCACACTTATAAAAGAATATACTGTTATTCCAGATCAAGTGGAATTCTTTAAATATGGACTGGCAAACAAGGATTTTATAATTAGTGTTAATGGAAAAAATGAGTATTTTGCCAAAGTTCATTTTGGGGCTGATATCAGCAAACCAAAGCGTATGGCTGAGGTTGAGCTTGAGGAGCGTGTTTTGATAACACTTGCAGAACTTCAAGGCGAGTTGCATGAATTAGGTGTTTCTGTTGCAAAAATTGTGCCAACAAAAGACCGCAGGTTGCACACCAGTGTTTTGGTGAATCAGGAAGGAAAAGATGTTGAGAGAGTGCTGAGCCTTTACAAATTCATCCAAGGTTATGATTACGGCAGGCAAAATGGAATTGATATTGATGAGCAGACTAGGAGCCTGGCGATAGCCCATAGGGCGGCCTTGGCTGATCTGCAGCATGTTGATGTTCCTTTGGATCACAAACCTGAGAAGATACCTTTTGTTTCACCTGGTTTTGATTTGTGGGAGCCAAAACTTGAGGATATTGAGGCATATTTCACTGAAGGCGAGGAGGCTGTTGCAGTGAGTCAATTGAGGGACGGTTTTGAAGAGGCAAGAGCAGAACTTGATCCAAGATTGGATGAATACGATAAACTGCCAATGATAAATATTTTTGCAGACTATCATCCATTCAACGCCATTTTCAGGGGTAATGATGTTGTTGCTTTAGTAGACCCAGAGTTTGTGCAGCAGAGCATTATTACATATGACCTTATTGCTCCATTGGCACGGGTAGCAAGAACAGGGAGCCAGATAGTGCCTGAGAATGTGGGAAAAAATATTGGTGTTTATATACATGAATTTCTTGAAGGAGAACACTGGCTTGCTGATATGGCAAGAGCTCAAATGGAGTGGCTACCAATAGTGATGAGAGAGCGCCTGGTTCAGAACGGGATTTATGATTTGTGGACTTTGTCAAAAGGCATGTCTTCGAATGCCATGAAGGCATGCAACCGGAATCTTGCGCTGCATCAATGGGTCTCTGAGAACCCGGATTTCTTTAGGAGATACTCTTAACAGTTAATCTTAAAAAATCAAAATAGAATTGAAAAAAATTCTAATTGCAGCACTCGCATTCTGGCATGAAACACATGCATTCAGGCTCAAAGTACTCTGTCTCATGGCCGCATGAAGGGCATTTCTTTGGGGGCTCTTTGCCCTCGTGGACATAGCCGCACTTGGAGCATTTCCATCTTATTGGTTTGTCTCTTTTCCACACTGTGCCTTTTTCAACCATCTCAAGTAGCTTTCTGTACCGTGCGCTGTGCTCTGCCTCCACCTTGGCAATCATCTTGAACTTGGCAGCTGCCCCAGCATTTCCTTCTTCCTGTGCAATCTTGGCAAATTCTGGGTACATTGATTTGAACTCATAGTCTTCGCCGTCAATCGCAGCTTTGAGATTTGTTTTTGTATCGCCAATCCCGTTCAGAAGCTTGAATTCGTCTTTTGCATGCTGCATCTCGTTTATTGCAGTCTCATCAAATATCTTGGCAATATAATAATAGCCTTCTTTTCTTGCAACTTTTGCAAAGAAATCATATTTGTTGCGTGCCATGCTTTCGCCGGAAAACGCCGCTTTTAAATTATCTTTTGTCTTGCTCATGAAATCACCTCATATTGAAAACATAACTAATGTTCCCCAACCTAAATAATTGAGATTTGTTTTTAAATTTATGCTAGCAGTACTAAATATACCCTTTTTATATGCACTCTTTTGGTAGCTATTTCTTCTTTTTGTTTTTGAGTTTTGTGGTCAGCCAATTATATAAAAATGCAAATAATGCACCTGCTACGCCAGCATCAACAAAACCCCAAACACCACCAATAATACCGCCTATAAATCCTGGAGTGTAGCCAAAATATAGAGTTGAGATAGCATACACAATTGGAACACCCCAGCCCAAAGAGGCTGACCATCCGAGAAACATCAGATACAATCCCCAGATTAAACCAGTGCTCAAACCAAAAGCCTTGATGTCAAGCTGCTCTTTTTTTGTCATGAAATCACCTCTTTTGGTAATACGCCAGCAGATGTAAATATAAGCTTTTGCCAAAAAATATATAATCCTTCAAATAAAATTCATTTTGAAAATTTAAAATGAGACTCTGCAGTGCATGCTTGTTGGGTATTAAATGTAAGTATGATGGAAAAGCCAATTCAAATGATAAAGTGATAAATCTCTGCACTTCAGAAGTTCTTATTCCTGTGTGCCCTGAACAGCTTGGCGGGCTATCAACTCCACGGGAGCCTGCAGAACAGAGAGGGGATAAAGTGATAACAAAATCTGGCAAAGATGTCACGGAAAATTTCAGATTAGGCGCAGAGATGACACTTGAAATTGCCAGATTGTATGGGATAAAAGACGCTATTCTTAAACAGAGGAGCCCTTCATGTGGCAGCAGGAAGATTTATGATGGCACTTTTAGCCACACAATAGTCAAAGGAGATGGTGTCACAGCAGCATTGCTCAAGAAGGCGGGTATTAAAGTGATTTCAGAAGAAGAGCTTTGAAAAGGTGGAAGGCCAGTATGGCTATATTAAGTGGATAATTGAGGTTTAACTGTTTATGAATGACTAAATTTTATGTATTTGACACTAATTATTGACAACGAAAATTTATATTCTCAAGCATTTCTTTGAATTAGATTAATATAGGAGGCGATAGTTATGCATAAAAAAGGACGAAGTGCAGCATTGACTGCGCTACTTCTAATGGCTTTGGTGCTGGTTGGTTTTGCTGTTGCTGCACCAAAAATCCCAGAACAAAAACCAGAATGCATGGATAAAATTGACAATGACAATGATGGCCTTGTGGATTTTGATGATCCTGGGTGTGATGACAAGAAAGACATAGATGAAACTAATTGTGGTGATGGTGTATGTGAGGGCGGTGAGGACTCTGGCAATTGCCCCGCTGATTGCGGGATTGCAGATTCATGCTCAGACACTGATGGAGGCAATTTAATCACAGTGTTTGGAACAGCATCAGGTTATTTTAATAGCAATCCCTACAGCAATGATGATTACTGTGTTGGCTCGGATGAAGTGATGGAATATTATTGTTCAGGCAACTATAAGCAGAGCCTACAGCAGAGCTGCGGCACAGATTTCTATGGCAGCCCATACTGCGCAGTAGGCGAAGAGGTATTTAAGGATCTCACAGACTATTTCTGCGCATCAGGTGTTTGTGAAAGCTCAGTAACCCAGGTTTTCCAGGAAGATTGTGACAATGCGGATGGTTATGGAGCACTGTACTGCGCAGCGGGTAATGAAATCTTTAGAGATTACTCAGATGGTTTTTGCGCCTTGGGAGCCTGTGATACAACTGTAACTCCAGAATTCCAGCAGGATTGTGATACGGGTGATAGTTACGGAGCACCCTATTGTTCAGCAGGAGATGAGGTGTTTGCAGATTATGAAGACTTTTTTTGCTTGTTTGGAGCTTGTGAGAGTGATTTAACTCCTGTTTTCCAGGAAGATTGCGATGATGCAGATGGTTATAGTGAGTTGTATTGTGTTGCAGGACAGCAAGTGTTCAGAGATTACACAGATGGTTACTGCCTGTCTGGAGCTTGCGATACGAGTGTTTCACCCCTGTTTCAAGAGGACTGCACTATAGGGGATGGTTTTGGAGCACCCTATTGCGTAGCAGGCGACGAGGTGTTCAAAGACTACACAGCCAGTTTTTGTGCATCAGGAGCATGTGATGCCAATGTGACACCTGTTTTCCAACAGGACTGTGATGACAATGATGGTTACAGCAACAACTATTGTTTTGGGAACGCGGTTTTCCATGATTACTTAGACTGGTACTGTGTTTCTGGAGGATGCAATTTCACACAGACTTCGGAATATGTTCAATGGTGTCCTGGTGGCTGTGTGGCAGGCGAATGCATTCCACCACCTGATTCTTGTCTTGACAGTGATGGGGGTATAGACCCATTTGTGAATGCCAGTGTGTGGGGATTTTTTGAAGGCAGCCCATATGGTTTTTCTGACTATTGCCAGAATTCAGTTGATCTAAAAGAGTTTTTCTGCAACGGTAACTATGCTGAATCTGTTTCAATAGCATGTGACCAGACAAACAGCACAACCATATGTATTAATGGAAGGTGCATATAATTTTTCTTTTTTATATTCTCTTAATTTTTAGCAGCAGTGAATTGCTCACCACACTAACTGAGCTCAGTGCCATTGCTGTTCCTGCTATCATGGGGTTGAGCAACCATCCTGTAAAAGGATAAAGAAGCCCAGCCGCAATTGGTATTCCCAGGCTGTTATAAAACAGAGCCCAGAACATATTCTGTCTTATCTTGCTCATCGTCATCCTGCTCAGCTTAATTGAGCGCACAACGTCGAGAAGATCATCACGCATCAGAACAATATCCCCTGTTTCCATGGCAACATCTGTACCAGAGCCCATAGCAATTCCAATATCAGCCTGAGCGAGAGCAGGAGCATCATTTATCCCATCACCAACCATTGCGACAACACCTTTTCTCTGAAGCTTCTTTACGTATTTTACCTTGTCTTCTGGCATTACTTCAGCAAAATAATGGTTTATGCCAACCTGTTTAGCTATGGCCTTTGCGGTTCTTTCGTTATCACCAGTAATCATAAACACCCTGATTTTCATCCTCTGTAACTGTCTAACTGCTTTAACTGAGGTTTCTTTGATAGTGTCAGCAACTGCAATTAGGCCAATTACTTTCTTACTTTCTGCAACAATCATCACAGTCTTGCCTTGCTGCTCGAGCCTGCGGATTTTCTCATTATACTTATTCGAGGAAACTTTATTACCTTGCATTAGCTTTTGATTGCCAAGCAAGTATTGTTTGCTACCTATCTTTGCTTTAATCCCCTTGCCTGGCACAGCCTCAAATCCCACACATTTTTTGAGCACTATCTTGGATTCTTTTGCCTTTTTTAAGATAGCATCTGCTAATGGATGCTCGCTTTTGTTTTCTAGAGAAGCAGCCACCCTTAACAATATTTTAGCATCGGTCTTTCCAAGAGGGATAATATCTGTGACTTCTGGCTTCCCACTTGTGATTGTTCCAGTTTTGTCAAGAATTATGTAGTCTATTTTATGGGCTCTTTCCAGAGCCTCTCCGCCCTTTATCAATATTCCTTTTCTTGCTCCTTTACCAGTGCCTACCATTATTGCAGTGGGTGTTGCAAGACCAAGAGCACAAGGACAGGCAATTACCAACACAGCAACACTAGTAATCATGGCAAAACTGAATTCTGTCCTGGCAACACCAATCCAGAACATAAATGTCAGAAGAGCCACAACAAGCACTCCAGGTACAAAGTATGCTGCAACGGAATCTGCAAAACGCTGGATTGGTGCCTTGCTTCCCTGGGCCTCTTCAACAAGTTTTATTATCTGTGCAAGGGTTGTATTGGCTCCGACCTTTGTGGCTTTGAATACAAAGCTACCATGTTTGTTGATAGTGGCACCAATTACCTTGTCACCTTTCCTCTTTTCTACGGGAATGCTCTCACCAGTCACCATGCTCTCATCAACAGCAGACCTTCCTTCAATTATTACGCCATCAACGGGGATTTTTTCACCAGGCTTTACAACAACCTTGTCTCCAACCTTCACAGCTTCTACGGAAATTCTGATTTCTTTGCTATCCTTTATTATTGTAGCTATCTTTGGTTTAAGACCAATAAGTTTCTTTATTGCTTCACTTGTTTTACCTTTAGCCCTTGCCTCAAGAACACGGCCTAGAAGCACGATAGTAATAAGTACAGCGGATGCCTCAAAATACACATGACCTGAACCACTCAGCACCACAAACACACTATAGAAATAGGCGGCAGAAGTGCCCATCACAACAAGAGTGTCCATATTGGCGCTTCTGGTTTTGAGTGCAAAGAATGCATTCTTGTACATTGGCCAT
>JAHWHA010000124.1 GCA_019323665.1 Candidatus Woesearchaeota archaeon
AATCTGAGGCAAATTTCATACTTGTTAAAGGCCCTGAGCTGCTCAGCAAGTGGGTTGGTGAATCTGAAAAAGCCGTGAGGAAGATCTTTGAAAAAGCGAGGCAGACAGCACCCACAATAATATTCTTTGACGAGATCGATTCACTTGTACCAAAGCGAGGTATGAGTGCTGATTCTCATGTGACAGAGCGTTTGGTGAATCAACTCCTTACAGAGATGGACGGCTTGGTTGAGATGCATGATGTTGTTGTGATTGCAGCTACCAACAGGCCTGATATGCTTGACTCTGCTTTGCTAAGGCCAGGGCGTTTTGACAGATTGATTTTGACACCAGTGCCTGACAAGAAAGCCAGGAAAGCAATCTTTGAGGTACACACAAAAAATATGCCTTTGAAACAGGTGAATACTGATACTCTAGTTGAGAAAACTGCTGGCTATGTTGGCGCGGATATTGAGGCTATATGCAGGGAGGCTGCTATAATCGCGCTACGCGAAGATATTAAATCTGATAAAGTTGCGATGAAACACTTCAACAAAGCGCTGGAGGTTGTGAAAGCCTCTGTTCCAAAGGATGTTGAGAAGGCCTATGAGGATTTCCAGGATACGTTGCGTAGTGCACGTGGCCATGAGATGAAAGAAGATCGGCCTTCTTACTATGGTTAAAATGGTGAGCCTTGACAGAATAGACAGGGTAAGAAAAGCCTACAAGAGGATCAAGTGGAGTGAGAAGCATATCCGGCATGATATTGAAGAACTGCTCGGTGTGGAGAACAGGGCAAGGCATTTAAAGAACCAGCTCTCACATATCAAGCGGCTCGGTAATGCTGAATCCTATGCCCAAGAGGCCAAAAGGGTGCTGGAAGAGGAGCGAAAATATCTAGATGATATGATGCTCCGAGCAGACAGGACTCTCAAGTGGGCAAAAGAGCAGAAGAAGCAGATCAGGAAGCTCCGCAGGTCGCTTTAGCAAAACTATTTATTCTTTGGACAATTGACAGTAGTTATGAAAATCATCCAGGAAGGCTCTGCAAAGATTTTAGCGCATGAAGCAAAGATCGTCTCAAAAGAGCTTGAGGTCTTCTACAACCCTGTGATGAAGCTCAACCGTGATGTGTCAATCCTGCTGCTCAATTCTATTGGTAGCAAAAAACTTAGTATGGCTCTTCCGCTTGCTGGTTCAGGTGTGCGCGGCTTTAGATATTTACTGGAGGTTAAAAAGGGGATTATTGGTGAATTGCATCTTAACGACTATTCCCAAAAAGCAGTAGAATTGACAAAGAAGAATGCAAAACTCAACTCAATTAGTACTCGTAGATTCAGGCTGCATAACAAAGATGCAAATGATTTTCTGCTGCAAAGCTCTGGGTTTGATTACATTGACATTGATCCTTTCGGCACTCCTAATCCATTTCTTGACACTGCTGTGAAAAGGCTGAGCAGAAATGGGATTTTGGCTGTAACGGCAACTGATACCAGCGGCTTAGCAGGCTCCCACCCAAAAGCATGCACTCGCAAATACTGGGCAACTCCTCTAAAAAACGAGTTCATGCATGAGACAGCGCTCCGGATATTGATAAGAAAAGTGCAGTTGATTGGTGCGCAGTATCAAAAAGCTCTCATTCCAATCTTCTCATATTCAAAGCATCATTACTACAGAGTTTTTTTTCAATGCAATAAAGGCAAGCTCAATGTTGACGAGCTGCTCCAACAACATGGCTATTTGGTATACTGTCGCAGATGCCTCTGGCACGAAACAAGAACACTGCCTGCAGGAGACTCAATCTGCAAATGCAGAACCAAGCTTGAGTTTGCAGGTGAGTTGTGGTTAGGTAATCTTTGGGATGAGTTACTTTGCGCAAAGATGCAGCATAACCCTGGGAATGCTGATAAAGCTCTCAGCACACTGATTGCCCGCACTGCAGAAGAATCAACAATCAGAAGTGTTGGATTTTATACACTGCCAAGATTAGCTGAAACACTTAAACTGAAAACCAATCCAAAGGTTGATGATGTTATCAAAACCCTAGAAGCCGCTGAATTTAAAGCCTCAAGAACCCATTTTGATGGCCAGGGCATTCGAACAGATGCAAATCCAGAAGATTTTAAGAGAATACTTTGCTAGCCAATGGCACGCCTGATGTCAGTGACCTCTACTGAGTTTACACCTGCAAGCGCAGATATCTTCTCTTCCAGCGGGTCAGTTGCACCTTTTGCCTCATCCATCACAAAGATTATCTTCAAGGCCTTAAGACCAAATGCTATTGGCTCAGTCTCAACTTTGCCAACCTCTCCTCCGAAAGCTTTGATTGCAGAATCAGCTGAGATTTGGATAGCCTTGAGGTTCACCTCAGGTGACTCTGGCATGATCTTCAAAGTGACAATAACATCTGCCATCTTAATTAGGACCTTCAAAATTGCACTGGGTGCAGGTGTATTTGGCAGCTGTCTCGCGGCAGTGCCTACATCTGATAATCTCCTCATTGCCACATGCAGGGCACTTGAACATAACAGCGCCACGGTCATTTGTAACGCGCCTACCGCATGAAGTGCATCTCTTCTCTGTATTTTCCATGGTTGCTTGGTGATATATAAGTGCTTAAATATGTTGTGGTTTACTAGCTATTTAGTACTAGATAACATCAGATACCTCGCAATACTATGCGAAAAGCTTATATAATTTAGATGAAGGTGTTAGTTTATGCTCAAAGGCTTGGGGAAAAAGGGTGAACTAACAAAACCAACATTCCACGTTCTGCTCTGGTTTCTTATTGCAGTGAGTGTTGGTGTAGTCATGTATGTAGCCGTTAAAAAAATACTCGGGATGATGCATATATAAAATGAACAAAATTTACAGATTGAAAAAAGGAGCAATCTCTGCATTGGTGTTGATTATATTGGCAATAATTGCCGGGTTTGTTGTGATGGAACTCGTAAATATTTTTGGGGGAACGGCTGCCGAGTTTGCCAATGACAGGATGTGCACTGAGAGCATCATAACAGCTGTGCAAACTAAAATTTTTGATTATGAGTGCCATGTTGATAATTTTTTTTTTGAGAAACAGACAAAGGGTATAGCAACAGCGCTTCCAAAAAACACATATTCAATAACGGCTGACTATGGCAACAAGGTTGATAAAAAAGAGATGCCTTCTGAGATGAATCCTGATGATTTCATAAAACGCCAGATTGCTGACCAGATGCTGAGATGCTGGCAGAAGAGTGGGGAGGGGAAGCTGAACCCCTACTTAACTCTGCTTGACGAACCACCCTTTTTAGAAAAAGATGCAAATTTGGTCCGCAAATCGCGTTCTTTTTGCCTCATCTGTGCCAAGTTTCACTTTAAAAACTATGAGGATTTTGAGGCTCTTAATCTTTGGATGACCAAAAACAAACCATACACCCCCGAGGATGCGGATAATCCTGAAGAGGCAGATAATAGCTATTTTGAAATAATGTATGAAAGACCACCAACCTCTGACGAACAAGTGAGATTTAAAAATACCGAGAATCCAGATTATGTGGTTAATACATCCCATGAGTATGCGATTGTTTGGAGAGTCTATTTCACAAGCTTAACTGGAGCATGGGATGTGCCATCAGGTGAAAGTAAACGGGATGATTCTCAGGACGTGATTTTCATACCCTACTCAGAAATGCTCTTTTTTGATCCTGAGGCAGATTCAAATCTTGATTTAAGCTACTGCAACTACATCATGAACTGAAAATGAAAAAATTGGCAAAAAAAGGGGATTTTATAATAAGGGAGCATCTTGGAGAGCTAATACTTGTATTGGTTTTAGCGATTGTGTTATTAGCACTCTACTTTACCATCCTTAGTGGCGGCTCAAATATTGCAGACCAGGAGGCCTGTAAGCGGAGTGTTGATCTAGCCCCTACAAATCTTGAGTTAACCCCAAGCGGCAAACTGGTTGACAGTTTTGGCAACAGTGTTCAGCTTGAATGCCAGACAGAATACATCAATTATAATACAGAAGATGCAGAGGAGATAAAACACATAATCGCAGAGAAGATGTCAGAGTGCTGGAGCATGTATGGCAGGGGTGAAAAACCTCTCTTTGAAACTGAGGATGGTGCTTATTGTGCTGTTTGCAGCATGCTCACATTTGATGAGGAAGTCCAAATAACAGGGCTTACAACATATCTCCAAGAAACAAAAATGCATCCAGGTACAGAACAAACCTATTGGGATTATTTAGTGGGTGTTGATGTTGTGAATTTTGAAAAGGAGTATTATGAAAACTCAGAGCTTGAACAATATGACCATTTCACAACAGATTTTCCTTTGGCTGTGATGTTTATAATGGATAAGGAT
>JAHWHA010000125.1 GCA_019323665.1 Candidatus Woesearchaeota archaeon
AACAATAACCTCTGCTTTGTGCACAATGAAGGCTCTTGGGAAATAGTTGTGATTTAGGTAGACGTAAACTGGAATTTTAACAGTAACCCACTCCTTACCACCATAGTGTATTCTCTGCTCCATTGCAGGATTCAGATACACAAGTTCAAGATCCTTGGAGTCAGCTTCAACAAACGCAGTATCACTGATTATATATTTTGCATTCAGCAAATCCAATAGCTTCCAATTCTGGATATCACCCAGAGCAAAATTTAAATCAACAGACACAGGCAACTCAGTAGGCTCAACTCCTTTATGACCACTTATCAGATTAGTATACTCAACATAGTATGAGAGCATCAGAGGATCATATCCAGTGACTTTTTGAATACCATAACGGCCAGAGAAATGGTGGGGCAGAATGCTTTTTAGATCATAGACTCTGAACAAAGAGTCATCTTTCTCTATAAACTTAATAAGGTCGGATTTCACAAAGATACTATTGGGAGGAGCAGTATACACCATTGGCAGTGCATAGCTAAGCATGTCAGTGATTACCAATACAAGCAATAAGAGTTTTACAGTAGTTACCCAATTCTTGTTGTTTTTTAGCAAGAGCAAAACAAATCCAGCACTGAGCACAAGGACACCAGCTTTCAACACATCAAGCAAAATGCCTTTATGAATACCTAAAATCTGTTTTTGATAATATTCGATAGGCTTTGCTTCAGGATGGCCAATAATATGGGATTGCAGCAGCATGCTCTCACCATAATCAACTATTATGCCTTTGAGTTGGAATAAAACAGGAACCCCCAATAGGAGAACAATCCCGATAAGCACAATAATCCTACCAAGCTTTTTGACATTAACTTGATTCTTTAGGCTTGTTATATAATCAGTACCGTACCCTGCAAAAATTGACAAGCAGAAACTTAAAATGAAAGTAGTTGATCCAGGTATCCTAAAAAGCTTAAAAATTGGAAACAAGTACAAGACTGAAAAGAAGGGTGTGTATTTCCCGAATGCGTGCAACAACCAGAATAATCCTAATAATATATAAAAAGCATTTTCTCGCTTCCTTTTATAAACCAATCCAACACAAGCCAACAGCAAGCCCAATACACCTATGTATGCTTCAAGCTCCCACCAACCGCCTGTGCCCCAGTATGTGTTCTTATGCCAAGAGCCGAAAAAGTTTGGGAAAATGTAGTTGATTAACTCCCAAGGAGGCATTGAACCCATCACAGAAACCTCATAGCTCGAATTCACATTACGCGTTGCGTAATTAGCAAGCTGCAGAGCAGGCAAGAGATGTATTGAGGATAACATCATTGCAATAGCTACTGAAGACACAAAAAGCATAGTAAGCCTACGCTTGTCCTCTTGAGAAAAAATCATATAAACAAAATAAAATGCTATACTCAAGCAGCAATAGAAATAATTGCGTATCATTCCCACATGGAACTGTAAAGCCAACCCTATTCCAAGCAACACAGCATACACAAACCTTTTCCTTTTACACATAAGCTCGAAAAGCAGAAATATAGCCGGCAACCAGCAGATTGACAGAGTCTCAGTCACAGAACCCACAAAAAGCTTTGCCATTATCGCGCCACTCAGCATGAAAGAGACTGCGCCAATAAGGCTGCCGACTCTTGTTATACTCTTGAATCTTAACAAGAAATACATCGAAATACCCGCAAAAAAAATGTGGAACATAAAGATATAAGCATAGGCAATCTCTGGCTTAAGCAAAATAAACAGTAGGTTCGCTGGATAGAAAAACATAGCAACTGACAGATTACCCAAAAAAGGAGTGCCGCTGAAAATCTGTGGATACCATAGAGGTAATTGTTTGAACTCATGAAAACTCTGATAAAAAAAATATTTCCAGGGAGTATAGGCACCAACAAGGTCATAACCAGCTGAGACAAGCCATGTTGGATGAGCTAGAACCTGATTGAACAACACAAGAGTGAGAGCTAACAGTAGTAGAATGGCTAACACTCTCTTGCTTCTCTCTCTCATTGACCCAACCCCCTAATCATAACTTGATTCCAACCCTGCAAGTGTAATCCACACGGTTCAGAAGCATATTAATTTTATGCTTTTTGAAATAGTTGTCAACAGCTACTCTTGCACCTGCAAAATGTCCGTAATCGTCAATTATAAGAACCCCTTTTTTCTGCAGCCTTGGAAAAAGATGAACAAGCTCATGATGTGTAGACTCATACCAGTCTGTATCAAGTCTTAATAATGAGATTGTTTTTGGCCTAGTTTCAGGGATAGTATTCTCAACTTTTCCTTTTACAAAAACAATATTCTCTGCAGGATAGCCGATTGAAAACATATTGCGCTTCACCCTATCCAATGGAGCGTACCCCATGTCATTGTGTGTGCTTTTGTGCGCTTTTCTCCATTGCCCCATTACTGGAGCAGAATCAGATATCCTGCAATCCTTTGCTGTAGGTTTGGACATACCCTCAAAAGTGTCATAAAGATACAGTTTTCGATTAGTTATACCCATACTAAGCAGGGCGTAAGCCATGAGCATTGAGCTACCACCTTCCCACACACCGCACTCAACAAAAGCGCCTGGCACATTTGCTTTTACCACATACTCAACTGATTTGTACAAAGCATACATCCTCTCAATCGAGGTCATTGAGTATTTGTTACATTTGAAATATATCCCTCTGAAGCGGTTATCCATCTCCTGTGGGAACCCTTTAAAAATAGAGAAATACTCTTTGTGTGCCCCCATTATTAGCATGTTCTTGCCAACCCTGATGATTCTGTTATATCTTTGAATCATACATTTGGAAAGTGGAAGAATGTATATATAGATTTCGAAGTGCTTAAAAACACATTTTTTATCAAAACTTGTTTTACTGTAAGTAATACAGGTTATAGTGTTATTTTTTAAACCAGAACTTATTGAAAACAAATGCAGGTTCCATATGACACATGATTCCACACGTGCAATTAGCTAATTTTATTCGAACTCTTTGGTACTCACGAGAGAACCAAATCTCTCTGATGGATTTGTCGCGCACATTTGCAGCACGTTTCTCCAACCCCATGAAATAGATGCAAGGATATACATTCCCAAAAGGGTCAATATGCAGATCCGTGTAAGGTGCAAAACATTTTATCTTCGGGGTTTTCCCTTGGAGTAACCCTAGCACATGGTTCAAGAACTCAGTAGATAAATCATAATATCCCTCTTTGTTGTTGAGCATATTTAAATATAGCTTCTGGAGCTTGAGGTTGAAATCAGCACCTTGAATGTTCTTTTTTGTTTTCAACTCGTGTACGGGGTAGGGTGTAATTACATCGACACCGAGTTCGCGGATATTTTTTATGGTCTCTTGAATTGAATCAATATTCTCGTTGAGGATTACGAGGTTTGCATTGATCTGCAGTTGCTTGTTTTTTGAATCTCTCAGCTCCACCAGGTTTTTTATTCCCTGCACAACATCATCCAGCCTGTCTACGCCTCTAATCTTTTTGTAGGTCTCTCTATCCATGGTATCCAATGATACTGTTACAATATCTACTCCTGCATTAACAAGTTGAGCTGCATTCCCCTTATTAGCCAGGAGAAACCCATTTGTTGAGACTTGTACAAGGATTCTTTTAGATTTAACATAACCGATCAATTCAAAAATATCCTTTCTTAATAATGGTTCGCCGCCAAAAAATGAGAACACTGAACAGTTTAGCCTGCTAACTTGATCAACAATATCCTTGAACTCTTCAGTTGAGAGTTCATCTTCACACCCACGGGAGCGGAAGTCACACATCTTGCATAGAGAGTTGCATTTCCATGAAGGAGCAACAATGACATTTATTGGTCCAATTAACATTTTCCCTGTATAGGCAGAAAGAAGAATTCTCGCAAAGTTGATAGTTGTTCTTGGGAACCAGAGAAAATCACCCTCCTTGAATTTTGACAGCATGATATTAAGATATTTCTTGCGCATCACACCTCACCACACATCACCACACCTGAACCCTGCCATCTTAGCAGAGGTATTTTCTCCATTGTCTCGCTCAACCAGATAACTGGTTTCATCAGCCTTTTGGGAGTAAACGGAATCATGAAGAGAAAAGGCCTAATAGAAAAATTATTTGCACCCTTGAAAAAAGATTTATAATCCCAAGGCTTATAAGAGTTTTCTCCTGCAGCTTGATATTTCTTGCTAATTCTTTCCATCACCTTGCGAATTATGCAAATACCATTTGCTTCAATCAGAAAAATATATTTACTTGAAACCCGCATCATCTCTCTTGCCATCTTCCTTGGATTACTCACGTGATGCATCACATCAATCGCAAACACCAAATCATAGCTGTTATCTTAGAATCTCGATAAATCTTGGGCATCAGATTGATAGTCCTTGAAGCCTTGCTCTTTAAGCTTCTTTACACCCTCTTTAGAGATTTCAGTTGCCACGTATGATTTTATAAAACCCGGATTCTTTTTTTTAATAAGCTCACTCACCTCACCATTACCGGCGCCCAATTCAAGTACTCTCATTGGGGGTTTGCCCTTGAAGCAGTCAAAGAAAACTCTTAGATATTTTGGAACTTTATATTCTATGGCTATCTTGCCATCCCACTTCTCCTTGAAGCACCCGTTTTCACTGTATATACGATCGTAGCATTCAATCATGTGTTTTTTACGTTCCATGTTCCCCCAGCAGAGAAAGTTCTGTTTTAAATATAAAGCTTTCCAATCAATAATAAATCACTTCTTAAGAGGCTGCACTCTCTTGAACTCTTCCCATGAGTCTAAAAACTCCCTGATTGTTGATTCTGTCCTCGGATGCAAAGGCATCTTGTTTAGGATATCAGGTGGAATCGTTAGCACATGTGCACCACTGAGTATAGCCCTATTCACATGAGAGAGCTGCCTTAAGCTTCCGACAATTATCTTTGATTCAATGTTGTGCTGTTTGAAAGCATTTACTGTGTCATTCGTAACACGCTGAGCATCATATCCCATATCCTCAATACGCCCCCAGAACAAACTCACATAGGTTGCGCCAGCTTTGGCAGCAAGCACAGCCTGCTGCATATTCATGCAAGCTGTGACATTTGTCTTTATACCCTTTTCAGTAAGTATCTTCACAACCCTTAACCCATCAGAGCCCATAGGGATTTTAATGACAACATTATCACCCCATTTGGCATAGTGCTCTGCCTCCTTAATCATCCCATCTGGATCATTTGTTGTGACTTCGATGCTAACAGGCCCAGGCACAATTTTGAGGATATCTTTCATCCGGGTCTCAAAATGCGAATTCTCCTTTGCCACAATAATTGGGTTTGTGGTGCACCCGTTAACAATACCCTGATCAACAGCTTTGTTTATTGCCTCAAGATTTGCCGTATCAATAAATATCTCCATTTTGCATCACCTCTATTTGTGCACCACAGGCACTTCCATTTTCTGTTTGAGCAAAGTTATTATCATGTGATGTACTACGCCGTGCAAACCCTCAACATGCGGAGTCGAGTCTTTTGGCACAACAATGCATGCATCGCACATCTGTTTCATGGCACCTCCATCAAAACCAGCTATGCCAACAGTCTTGGCGCATTTCTCCTTTGCATACTGCATTGCCTTGAGCATATTTTGAGACCATATAGCACCCTGTTTTTTTAAAGAGCCTCCATGAACGCTGAAGCCAACAACCACATCACCATTGTTAAGAAAACCCTCAAGCTGGCCAGCATACAGATGATCCCAACCAACATCATTGATCCAGGCACTCATCACAGGCACATTGTCATTGAGGCTGATTGCCCTGAAGCGCTGTTTGCCAGGTTTATGTGTGGGCTTTTGCAGGTCGCAGACCAAATGACAAGCTGCTGCCGCACTCCCTCCATTGCCCATCACAAACACCTGCTTGTCCTGCTGCCAAGCCTCAAAAAGTATATCAACAACCTTCTTCACCTCATTAACATCAACCTGCTGGATGATCTCTGCAGTCTCTTTTAGGTAATTGCTAATAAACTTATGATCTGCTGTCAAGCCTGTTCCTCCCATTTAATCACCTCATTTTACCTCAAATATGGATAATTCACTCATTTTGAATTGAAGATTACTTTAGTGCCATCAAAATCAAACCTAAATGGCATCTCAACAAGTCTGGCCTTGGCCATCTCCTGTCTGAAGCGCTC
>JAHWHA010000126.1 GCA_019323665.1 Candidatus Woesearchaeota archaeon
CTGCACTTTCTGAAGTCTTGGCTGCAGATAGACAGTAGATATAAATCATTTACATTAGGATTCACTAGTTGATTACACCTATTAAGATTCAATAAGATTTTTAAATAATAGAGAATGTAAGTATCAAATGATGCCTGAAAGCCATCTTGTGAAGGAGAGGAAGAAAAAGCTTACAGAGCTCAAAAAATCAGGTATAAATCCCTATGCCTATAGCTATCCAAAGAGCCATGACGCGAACAGTATTAAGGAGAACTTTAAAAAGTACGAATCAAAGAAAGTGAGTGTGGCAGGCCGCATCATCTCAATGCGCAGCATGGGCAAGCTCACATTCATTGACTTGCAGGATCAGAGCGGCAGGATACAGCTTCTGGTGAAGCAGGACAATATAAAAAACTATGATCTGTTAAGACTTCTTGACAATGGAGATATCATTGGCTGCAAAGGCACAGTATTCAAAACAAAGAGGGGGGAGATTAGTGTTGACTGCACCAACCTCGATTTACTCTCAAAATCACTCAGGCCGCTGCCAGAGAAATGGCATGGTTTGAAAGATGCAGAGACCCGCTACAGGCAGCGTTATTTGGATTTAATAATGAATCCTGAGGTCAAGGAGATTTTTATTAAGAGAGCCAAGATATACCAGGCAATACGTGAGTTTCTTGACAAGCACGGGTTTATTGAAGTGCAGACACCTATACTCCAAACCCAGTACGGAGGTGCAAATGCACGGCCGTTTGTCACAAAAATCAATGCCTGGAACATCAGGATGTATCTGAGGATTGCATATGAGATGCACTTAAAAAGGTTAATGGTTGGCGGGTTTGAAAAGATATATGATATGAGCAGCTGCTTCCGTAACGAGGGTGTTGATAAGACCCATAACCCGGAGTTCGCGATGATCGAAATCCAGCAGATGTATGCTGATTACAATGATATGATGAAACTCACTGAAGAGTTGTGGGAGTATGTGGCGAAAAAGGTGCTAGGCACAACAAAGATAGAGCACAGCGGAAATATAATTGAACTTAAAGCACCATGGAAGCGCATCACAATGCATGATGCTATCAAAGAGCTTGCAGCAATTGATACAGAAAAATTTTCAGACAAAGAGTTAGCTGCAGAGGCAAGGAAGCATAAGATTGAGATTGCAGCAAAAGCCACTCGGGGCGAGATAGTTATTGCTTTGTTTGAGAACCTGTGCGAGCACAAACTAATCCAACCCACCCATATTGTAGACCATCCAGTTGAAGCATGTCCACTGGCAAAGCAGCACCGCAGCAAGCCAGGGTTGATTGAACGAGTTGAACCTTTCATAAATGGTTGGGAGATAGGCAACGGCTATTCAGAGCTTATTAATCCAGAGGTTCAGAAAAAACATCTTGAGGAGCAGGCTGAGAAAGGCCGAGGTGGTGATGAGGAAGCACATCCAATGGATAAAGATTACATCAATGCGCTTGAATATGGATTACCGCCAAACGCAGGTATGGGCATTGGCATAGATAGGATGGTTATACTACTTACAGGAGCTGATTCTATTAGAGATGTGACTCTGTTTCCAATAATGAAGCCTAAGTAAGAAAAAATAAAAGGTACAATAATAAATAATGATAAATAATCAACCAAAATAAATTAATCAATAAATGAACTGAATCAATTATCTCTTTGCCTGCTTTATTTTTTCATGCAGCTCAACAATCTTCTTGAAGTGCTCCTTTTTCTTCTCTTTTGGCAGATTTGCATATGCTTCAGTTATATGCAGATAGAGCTGTGATGCGCGGTGGTGGTTGCCAGTATCAGCAGCATGCATGGCCTCTTCAATTAGGAGCTCTGTCTTCTTACTTGTGTCAACCTCCTTACCAGCAATATCAATCTCCTTATGTTGTTCCTCTATTGGCTTGGGAGCAAGCTTCTTCATATAACGGGTCATGAGGTGCTTCCTGCCCAGATAATTCAGGACAATGAGCACAATCCCAAAAAACCCGATGTACATTAAAAGTATCAGCAGAGGCGAGATTGTGGTTACAAAATACCCCTCCTCAATCATCTTTGGGAGAGAAGCACTGAACAGCAGGCTCCTGCGCAGCAAGTACTCACCAAGCACAAAGGGATTGAAACGCGCTATGTCAATCAGATAAGCAGGCATTGACTCAAGAGGGAGTATAATGTCTGAGAGGAACAATGACAAAGAGGCTATTGATATTGCCCCCAGTGTTGAGGTCTCGGCAGACGTGAAGGAAACACCAATAAGTATACCAATAAGTGAGAAAAGCAGTGCACTGAGGAATAGCAGCACAAGGTTTGGCAGAATGTTTGAAAGGATATTAACATTGAAAACAAAATAAGAAAGTCCGAGTATTAGCACAAGCTGCAATGCCAGCAATATCAATGTGCTGATAAGAGCAGCCAGCAAATACAGCCAGTCAGGTGTCGGAATAACCAGATTGCGGAACCACGCCTTTGAGCCTTTCTCCATCATCACCACAGTTGATGAGAACAAAATTGCCACAAGCATCACAACAAGCACAATAAGCGCAGGGAACATATAATTGAGATAGGTCTCTGAAACAACAGGTTCTATCTTTGTCTTTATTGGGCTGACTATTGTGGAGGCTTCAGTCACAGCAATACTATCAATATTAGTCACTATCCCTTGCAGATTTGCCTTTATTTTATTGAGTTTGTTAATATTAGAGTCAAGCTCTGTGTTGAGCTCATTGATCTCTCTGGTTATCACTGTGCGCGAATCGCTCGCCTTCTTCATTTCTTCCTCAAGCTCTGTAAGCTTGTCCTCAATAAGCATAATCGTATCTGAGAGCTTGTCAAGATCATCTGTGTCAATATCCTTGATTTCATCCTCCAAATCAAAAAGCTGGTCCTCAAGGTCAAGGGTATCATCATGTATGGATGTGCCATTAAAAATTAAAGAGTCCTCTATATCATCAATGATATTTCCAACCAGATATAGACTCTCATTCATCATTTCCCTTAAAGTGCTGTTTTCACCAACAAAGGCATTTGCCAATGATCTATTTACACTCTTAAGGTCTCCAACTGAGAACTCATCTGTATTAACATCAAGGTTGAGATCGCTGAGTCGCTGTTTCATGGTGATGTGCTTATTTTTCATATATGTGGTTGAGTCAGCAAGCTCCTTAAAATTTGAGTCTTGCGCCTTTATAGTTGCTTTGCTTTCATCTAGGGTTGTTAAAATGACAGTTGTAAGCTCAGAGCTTATCTCCTGCGTGCGTGTCTCAACACGCGCTGATATCATATCAATCACACTATAAACAAGGTTTATCTTTGAAGGATCAACAAAGAACATAATCTCATTATTCACTTCATTATTATCATCCTGGGCAATTTCAAAATTCTCTGGAAATGCCATACAGATGTTCACAACACCCTGCCTAACATAATCCTTGCACTCCTGCTCTGAGGTAAGCTCAGTAACCCTAAACTGCGCGGCATTTATCTCATCAACAAACGAACTCACAAGCTCATTTCTTTCAGCAGTGTATAACCCTATCTTAATATCATAAGTTGAAGCGTTGTTAAAAGCGAGACCAACAAGCAGTGTAATAATGAGCGGACCAAAGATAGTCACCATTGCAGAAACCTTTGACCTGATGATTAACTTAAAATTTTTAAAAATCATTCTGAGAAGCTTAGCCACTCTTATCACCCTTAACCAATGTCTCGAATACTTCTCTTAAGGTTGGTTTCGCCAAATCAATATCAATCAGATGCTCATCACTCTTTTGGAGTATTTCAAGCACATGATGCATCACCTTGATAGCCTCAGGTGTGTAAATCACAAGTTTATGACCAAGGTTAACAATCTTGGATATTTTGGCACCCTTGGCATGCTGGAGTTTTTTGGTTATATCATCATACTTGCCCGGGAAAGTCTCAATGTGTATCTCATCATTTTTTGTATATAAACGTTTGATATGATCAGGCGTGCCAATAGTGCCAATTGTGTTGTTATGCAATATCCCAATCCTGTTGCAAAGTCTCTCCATATCTTTGAGAAAATGGGATGCCACTATCACTGTGGTACCGTTTATATTGATTTTTCGGATGATCTGCATCATCTGTTCCCTAAGCAGCGGGTCAAGATCAGAGGTAGGCTCGTCAAGTATCAGGACTCTTGGGTTATGCACCATTGAGCATGCAATATCAAGCCTCTTTTTCATCCCACCAGAGAGCTGGCCTGCGCGCAGCTTACTGAAATTATCTAATCCAACAAGACCAAGCACAGTCTCAATATTCTCTTTGCGAGTCTTGCGGTCCATCCCATACATTGAACTGAAATAGTTGAGGTTCTCTTTCACAGTGAGCTGCATATAGAAGGATGGTTCCTGAGCGGCAAACCCAAACACTTGCCTAACTTTGAGTGGTTTTTTCCGCACTGACTTCATGCTGCTATCTTCTTGTTCAGCCTTATTTGGCTTATTCGCAGCTTTCTTATCCTCTTTTTTCTTCTTTTTTTTCGGCTTTTCAGGCAGCCTGTATTTCACGTCACCTGAATCAGGCTCAAGAACACCTGCAAGGAGGTTAAGGAAAGTAGTTTTACCGCTACCGCTTAGACCAACAACTCCAAAAATCTCGCCTTCTTCAATCTCAAGGTTTACATCCTTAAGAACCAACATTTTGCCAAAAGTCATCTTCAGGTTTGATACAGAAATTATTGACCTTGAGCCCATAATTATATCAACTTTGCCTATATTATTAAATTTAACGCTATCATTGCGAAGTAAAAACTAGATTAAACTGGATTTATTTGTTTTAGCCTTTCCTTGATTTGAGCCATTCAAGAACAATCATACACAGA
>JAHWHA010000127.1 GCA_019323665.1 Candidatus Woesearchaeota archaeon
ATAAGGATATTCATCCAACAGTGCTTGTGAAAGGTTACAACATGGCTGCTGAGAAGGCTATGGTTGTGTTAAACAAGATAGCGGTTGATGTTACTGAGAAGGATGTTGACCTGCTAAGGAAGATTGCGATGACTGCAATGACTGGCAAGGGAGCAGAGGCTAACAAGGGCAAGCTGGCAGATATTGTTGTTAAGGCAGTGAAACAGGTTGTTGACGATGAGAATGGCAAGAAGGTTATTGATATTGACAACATCAAACTGGAAAAAAAGGTTGGGGCTGGTGTCGAGGACACAGAGCTTGTGCAGGGTCTTGTGTTAGACAAGGAGAGAGTACATCCTGCAATGCCTCGTTTGGTGAAAGATGCTAAGATTGCGCTTATCGACGCTGCTATTGAGATCCAGAAATCTGAGACAGAGGCAAAGATTCAGATAACTGCGCCTGAGCAGCTCACTTCATTCTTAGCTCAGGAAGAGAAGATGTTGAGAGACATGGTCGAGCAGATTGTGAAGAGCGGTGCAACTGTTGTGTTCTGCCAGAAAGGTATTGATGATATGGCACAGCATTTCCTCGCAAAGAAGGGGATTTATGCTGCGCGCAGAGTTAAAAAATCTGACATGGAGCTGCTTGCAAGGGCTACTGGTGGTAATGTGGTGTCCAGTCTGAAAGATTTGGAGAAGAGTGATCTGGGGCATGCAGGTGCTGTTGAGGAGCAGAAAGTTGGCGACGAGCAGATGACTTATGTGCGGGACTGCAAAAACCCAAAGGGTGTCACAATCCTAGTGAGAGGTGGCACTGAGCATGTTGTTGACGAGATCAAGCGCGCTCTGGAGGATGCTGTTGGTGGTGTTGCATCAGCTGTGATTGGTGGTAAGGTGGTAGCGGGTGCAGGTGCGCCTGAGGTTGAGTTGGCAAGAAATCTGAGAAAATTCTCTGAGTCATTGTCAGGAAGGGAACAGCTTGCAGTACTGGCATTTGCAGAGGCGATGGAGATTATTCCAAGAACATTGGCAGAGAATGCCGGCATGGATCCAATTGACATCTTGACAGATTTGAAAGCTGCACATGACAAGGGCCAAGTTTGGGCTGGTGTTGATGTGTTCAAGGGCGAGGTTGTTGATTCATGGAAAGATGGTGTTGTTGAGCCTTTGAAGATAAAAACACAGGCAATAAAGTCTGCATCTGAAGTTGCGACAATGATTTTGAGAATAGATGATGTGATTGCATCTTCTGGCAGCAGTGACAAGGGCGGAGGAATGCCTCCTGGTGGAATGGGTGGTATGCCGCCTGGCATGGGATATTAGCTTTTTCTTCTGTTTTATTTTTTTGAAATTATCTAATACAACTTTTGTGTGAAAAAATAGTCACTTTTGGGTGATAAAAATATCAAAAGATTTAAATACTTAAATTTGAATTTGAGTTTTATGCAGCAGATATATTCAGCAAGGATTGCAGTCACAGGTGTAATTGCACTCTGGAAATATGGTGTCATGACACTAATGTTCCTGCCCAACCGTCTTGTGAGGATTGCATCTGAGCCTTGCCATTCGCTTGCTGGCTATTACAGGAGATTTGGATTCGATTATGTTATACCTGGGCTTGACATCACCAATCCTCAAACCTCGGGTTTGCCAAAGGATATTCTTGTAAGAATACAAGAGGTGTTGACATGACTAATGATACAAGACCTACTCCTTTGGAGTTTGCAGCAGAGCTTGGGCAGCGAACCTTGGCATACAGGAATATGACAATTGGTCTTGGATCAGATGATAGAGACACTATTTTTGTAGGGGCGCCTTATGCCATAATGAGTTCAGGGAGGTTATTTGATCTTAGAAGGGGAAAGGTTTTGGGAAAGCCTTACAGACCTCATATTTACATGGCTCATGAGGTGCATATCAATTATCGGGATTTGGAATACCCTGTGCTTGAGAGTGTTGTTGTGCTGAGTGGTGACGCTGCAAATCAGGATGGTGTATGGTGTTTTTGTCTGGATAAACCTGTTGTGGAGACTGTGCTTCAGCTTGATTCACTTTTTGAAAACTGGTATCCAGGCCTGCCAAAAGTGGAGCTTGTTGTTGCATGCAATGAATGCGACCAGAATGGCAATTATGGGGTGTTTCCCGAGCATAGACCAATTGCATATGTTCAGGGGGGTTTAATGAAAACTAAGAAGACTGAGATCAAGGAAAAAATTGTCCTAAGGGTTTCAACAGACGGCAGATTTGTTGGTTTGGAGCAGCTTGTTGCGAGCAGAGCCTCAAACTGAGTTAAATTGTTATGCAAAAAAGCTCACAACTATCACGATCAGCAAATTTTTTCTCTTTTTCTGCATATTCAATAATTTTGTCTGGATTTAGCCGATAGCCACCCAGCTGAATCAGTGTCCAGCGGCAGAAGTTGTTTACCTTATGAGGAAAATCAAATTCATGTGACAGCTTGATGATAATTTCATGATCCTGCGCAAATTCATCCACAGATATGGGCGCAAACAAATCTGTATTTGCGAGATAATCCTGCACTGGCTTGATTAATAGTGGGCCTGCATGAAGAAAATCATTTTCTGTGAGAACAAAACCAGAAAGTGACATTTTGTGATCGGCTGGCATTCTGTTGTAATAGGAAATAGCTGCAATCCAAAGCATTGCTGAAATCATCTCATCTGGGTAATGAGTTAGAATCATTCTGTGTACGCCAAAACAACTGGTTTCATAGATAGGGACATGGGTCGCAATAGGAATCTGCCAAAGTGATATTGCATTTAACAGCACCACTCTTTGAGAGAGCTCATCACCTATAAGAGAGCTCAGGTCTGTGCTCTGGCGTTGTGCTTCCTGCGCCTCTCTCCAAATTTCAATTGGGTATTGCATGGCTTGGGTAATAAGCTAGAATATGTAAATTTTTGTGTTTTTCACAATATTTAAATACCCACTTTTTATCCATTTGTGCTATGAAAGACGAGCAGGTAATACTTAAATATGCCTTGCAGAATGCGGTTAGGTATGACGGCAAGGCCCAGCCTGGCGCGGTTATGGGCAAGGTGTTTTCTGAGTTGAAGGTTAAAGATAAGAAAGAGCTGGCAAAAAAGGTTCAGCAGATTATAAGAGATGTTAACAAGCTGAAGCTTGATGAGCAGAAAGCGAAGCTGGAAAAGCTTGCGCCTGAGCTGTTGGAGAAAAAGAAAAAAGAAGAAAAAAAAGAGCTGCCTGAGTTGAAGAATGCTGTTAAGGGCAAGGTTGTGACAAGACTACCCCCTGAGCCTTCCAAATACAACCACATTGGGCATGCCATGAGTTTCCTCATCAACTACCTCTATGCAAAGAAGTATGAGGGCAAATGCATTCTGCGCTTTGAAGATACTAATCCTTTGAAAGCTACGCAGGCGTTTGTTGATGCAATGACAACAGATGTGCTTGATTATCTTGATATCAAGCCTGACAAGGTTGTGTTTGCGTCTGATGATTTGCCAATGTTGTACAAGTATGCTGAGAGACTTATTGAGAATGGAAAGGCGTATGTGTGCAGCTGTAAGCAGGATAAGATGAGGGAGTTGAGGCACTGCGGGAAATGCTGTCCATGCAGAGAGAACAGTGTCAAGGAGAATTTTGACAAATGGAAAAAGATGCTGGACAGGGAATACAAAGAGGGTGAGGTTGTGCTGAGGTTAAAGGGCGATATTGAATCATGTAATCATTGCATGCGTGACCCTGTGATTTTCAGGATTGTTTTTGCTGAGCATTACAGACAGAAAAACAAGTACTGTGTTTGGCCGATGTATGATTTTGAGAATGCAATAGAGGATTCAGTAAATGGGGTTACCTATATTCTAAGAAGTAATGAGTTTGGTACTATGCGGATTGAGCTACAAAATCATATTAAGGAGCTGCTTGGCCTGTCAAAGCAGGTTATTATCCATTACGGCCGTTTCAATATCACTGGTGCAACAACTCAGGGCAG
>JAHWHA010000128.1 GCA_019323665.1 Candidatus Woesearchaeota archaeon
CACTGCTGTATCTGCATGCTCTTTCTGGATTATCAAAGGAGGCAAAAACCTAATTACTGTTGAAGCTGCTGGCAGCGCAATCACCCCTTTTTCCTGGAGTGTTTTGAGATATTGGCTGTTTTTACGCTTCAAATCAATACCAATCATCAATCCAAGACCACGCACCTCTCTAATGAGGGGGCTGTCAATAGCTTTTAGTTTTTCCATAATATATTTCCCGAGCTTGGATGAATGCTCAAGCAGCTTGTTTGATTCAATATAGTCAATTGTTGCTAGGGCTGCTGCGCAAACAACTGGTGAGCCTCCAAAGGTGCATGTGTGCATGCCTTTGTCAAGTTTAACTGCAACATCTTCTGACAAAAGTGTTGCTCCAATAGGCAGCCCGTTAGCAAGGGGTTTTGCCAGGCAGATGATATCTGGTTCGATATGATAATGCTCTGATGCTGTCCATGAGCCTGTTCTGAAACCTGTCTGAACCTCATCAAGTATCAATACTGCTGCTTTGTCATCGCAGATATCCCTTGCAGCCCTCAAATAACTATTAGTTGCCGGCTGAATTCCTGACTCGCCCTGAATTGGTTCCAGAATGACTGCTGCAGTATCTTGTGTTATTGTATTTTTAAGTGATTCCTCATCATTGTAAGAGCATTGGAGGAAATTTGGTAATAGCGGCAAAAAAGGTTTGCGATATGCAGGATTAGAGGTGGTAGCTGATAGCGCGGCAATTGTCTTGCCGTGATATCCCATTTTTGCTGACACAATCTGCCTCTTGCCTGTGGCTGCCCACGCGAATTTGATTGCTGCTTCTACTGATTCTGCACCTGAGTTGCCGAAATACACTTTCTGCAGACTTCTTGGTGTGATCTCAACCAGTTTCTGCGCAAGTTTGGCCCGTTGCTCATGATAGAAGCTTGTGTGGAGATTTGAGAGTCTGGCCAGCTGGGCATTTATTGCAAGGTTGACTTGACTGTTTGCATGGCCAACAATGCTAACTCCGTAGTTGCTCATCATGTCAAGATATCTTTTATTATGGTCATCATAAAGGTAAACACCCTCACCGCGGACAAATGTGAGCTCTCTCCTGGCGTATGTCGGCACGAGATATTTCTCTTCAACCTCTTTAGCGATGAAGTTAAGGATATTATCTGTTTTAGTTTTCATCTTATCAGTGTTCCTCCACCATGGAGTGCAGCAGTAATAGGTTTGCAGATTCTGCCGTCTGCGATATGTATCTGTTTAACACCTGAATCAAGAGCCTCTTTCACTCCAAGCATCTTCTTCCTCATCCTGGCTTCTGTTAATTTTATATAGCTGTCAATTTCCTCTTTGCGAATTTTCTGCACAACAGATGACTTGTCATCTATATCCCTGAGCACCCCTGGTTCTTCTATTAGTATAATTATCTTCTCAGCTTTTAGTGCTCCTCCCATCACTGCAATCGCTCTGTCATTATCCAGGTTGATTGCCTCATTTTCATAGCTTATGCCAGGTATTGTTAGCACAGGCACATAGTTGTTGTCAAGCAGCAGAGTTAACAGCTCAGTGTTGATTTTTTCAACTTTTCCTGTGTAGTCATCTCTTATTATTCTACTCTTTCCGTTGTCGCGGATTTTGATAAAGGGTTTTCTTTCACCCTCCCAAATTCTGCCGTCCATGCCTGTCAAACCAACTGCGTTTATACCGAGTGCCTGTAACTTTTCCACAATGCGCTTATTGACTAGGCCAGAGTATGCCATTTCAAGTATCTCAAGTGTTGTACGGTCTGTGCGCCTGCTAACATGGCCTGAGACTGAGGTAACCATCTTGGGTGGATTGCCAAGTTTCTCTGAAAGCTGTTTTGCTTCATAATTTGCGCCATGAACAAGTATTTTCTTCTCTTTTATACCAGCAAAATCTACAAGGATCTCATCAAGATTGAGTTCCTTACCTCCTCCAACCTTGATGATTATCACTTAGATCACCAGCACCTGGTTATTGGGAATTGGTTTGAAATCATAACTGCCATATGGCTGGCTGCACACAATCTGCATTTCATTTTCATCTTTTCCATTGTAATAATGAAGCCCAAAGTAGTTTGGCCGTTCTGAATATTTGCATAGTACATATATCTTATTTTGGTGTAGTAGTCCAACATTCATTGCCTTGATATGCTCTGAGTTATCCTCTATCAACCTTTTTAGTATTTGAAGTGCCTCTTTGTAACCATTGCTGCTGTTCTGCTGTATTAAGGTGAATAGCTTCTGTGCTCCGTTATTGCCTCTTGCCCTGATTTTCACACCCGAGATTTCACCATTGAAAACAAAAACCAGCTTTTCATTCACAAATGGCTGGGTGAACTCTATGTTCGGACCGCGATCCTGGAATGAGCTCCTTGCATGTGCCACAAGTATTTTAGTAGCAGGCAATGAATCAAAGAGATGCTGCTCTTGCCAGATCGGTTTTATGGATCTGTGGCATTTCCATCCCTCTTGTTTTGGAGCTGGGTAGCATACACCCCATCCATCACCCTGGAATTCCTCGCTGTTTTTGCACAGCTCAGCAAAACTGTTTAGATGTGATGTGGCATCAAATTGCTTTTCTGCTATTATTATTAAAAATCTGCACATTCTCAGTTATTTTTTTATTTCATTGTGTTTAGATCGGATGCAGCCCTGCAAATTCAAGTGCCTCTGTTTCCTTGAAGCCGCACATAAGGTTCATTGACTGCACAGCGGAACCTGCTGCGCCTTTCATCAGGTTGTCTATTGCTGAAAACACGATCAAGCGATTACTCATTGGGTCAAGTTCAAACCCAATATCGCAGTAATTTGTGCCTGAGAGTATTTTTGGTTCAGGATATCGGTAGATGCCTGTTTTTGATTTAACTATCCTAATAAATGGTTCTTCGTTGTAAGTCTTGCGGTAGAGCTGCCAAATATCTTTCTCATCTTGTCCTTCTTTTAGGAATACATGAGCTGTTGCCTGGATGCCGCGCACCATCTCAATCGCGGTTGCTGAGAAGTTGATGGTGCTTGCCCCAAGTTCCTGAAGCATCTCGGCAATGTGCCTATGCATAGCTGGCTGATAGCTTCTCACAGCGCCGCTGCGCTCTGGATGGTGGCTGCCAAGACTTGGCTTATTGCCTGCTTCTGATGAGCCAACTTTAACCTCAACTACTGTTCGCTCCTCTTCAACGAGCTTGTTTTTATATAGAGGATAGAGCACTAGGTTCACTGCTGTTGCATTGCAGCCAACTCCGCTGACAAGAGTTGTCTTCTTAAGTTCTTCTCTGTGCAGTTCTGGAAGACCGTACACAAATTTTTTAAGAACATTTGGATTAGTATGCGGGTGACCATACCATTTAACATAATCATTAGGGTTACGCAGCCTGAAATCCGAGCTCAGGTCAACAATCTGGTCTGCAAGTTTCAGATAACCAGCAATTGCTTTCATTGCCATG
>JAHWHA010000129.1 GCA_019323665.1 Candidatus Woesearchaeota archaeon
AGTCCACAACATTCTCAGTGCTGCTCCCTGTGCCAAGTAAAATTGCCAACAGTTCTGAGTTGCTCAGTGCAGCTGGGCCTTGTTTCATGAGGCGTTCCCTCGGCCGTTCTGTAAGAGGCCAGTCTTTGATTGTGAAGGGGTTGTGTTTCATATATGGTAGCATATATGAAGGGTTTATATGGTTTTACCCGAAAAAATCGGAGGATTTTCAGCTATAAACCGAAAAATATTTGATTAATAGTCACTAAATAGTGGTTAAAATAGAAAGATTTAAATATATCAATTGTTAATAATGAATTATGATGAGAGAAGATGAAATTTCAAAAATAGAAAGAGCAAGAAAACAGGCACTTAGAGGCTGGGATGGTGCAAGATATGCTAAATTATGTGATGAATTGGGAATTAGCCCCGAGGTTCCGGAACTCTATGAGCAAGGATTGGTCGATTTGGGAATCACTAGTTATGAAAAAGATTCTAATGCCCAGAGTATTGATGTTGTTGTTGAAGCAACTGAAATGCCTCCTCAAGATATTGCTGAATTTCTGGATTATGCAAGACATCTGCCAACTGATGATATATTCTCAAGCCCTCTTGAGAAAAGAATTGCACTTCAGACATTTGAAAAGTTCAGGCCAGGAGGAAGACAAGATATCACAGATTATTCTGATGCAAAAGTTGGTAAAGTATTTAAAAATGTATATGTCAATTATGCAAGAAAATATCCTGATTATCTAACCAATGGGTAAGGTTAGAAGTCACACCAGCACAGCATTAACAGTCCCATCCTGACCAGGCCTTGAGGTTATCTTCGCCTTGCCAAGCTCAGTGTCAATCACTGTGCCCTTTGTCATGATGTTTCTTCGAACATGGTGCCTGTTTGATGGTGTCTCTAAAACAGTCTTGATCTTCACCTTTGAATACTTGTTTGTCTTAGGATCAACCACATTGGCGAACTCTGTCCTGTAAAGCCTGGTTTTCTGGTTGCCACCCATTGTAGGGATTTTCACCTGCTTATCCTTACCAATCCTTGTAAGAGAGGGCAACCTTGCTGATTCATACAGCCGCTTGCCTCGGTAGCTGCGATACCTGCCACCAGTAACTTTCCTCTTTGAACGGTGTTGTGTCAAAACCATGAGTTGCGGTAACAGATGACAATTTAAATAGCTTTTGTTCTGAAATAGCAAAACTTTATAAACGCACCTTGAGTCCTATATATCAATTTTATTTACCGGTTGGGGTGTTTTTTATGGCAGAAAGAGTAGACCAGTATTCAAGACCATTGGATGCGTTGAACAATTCAAGGAACAAGCGAGTTATTATTGAACTCAAGAATGGCACACAGTATGTTGGCACATTGAAGTCATTTGACATCCACATAAATGCTGTGCTTGAAGACGCTGAGGAGCGCAAGGATAATGATATCAAGCGCAAGCTCGGAGTGGTTTTCATTAGGGGCGATACAATAACAATAATCTCTCCAGCATAACTGTGTTAAAATGGTTAAAGGAACTCCTTCTAAGGGAAAGCTGAGCAGGAGCAAGACACATATAGTCTGTAGAAGGTGCGGCAAGCGCACATACCACAAAACAAGAAAGATTTGCGCGTCTTGTGGTTATGGTAAAACTGCGAAGTTGCGGAATTACAACTGGAGCAAGAAAAAGCCATACAGGTAAAATGGCATCTCCAAAGATAAGCCTGTGCATGATTACCAAGGATGAGGAGAAGTTTCTTCCAAGATGCCTTGACAGTGTTAAATCATTAGTTGACGAAATAATTGTTGTTGATACAGGTTCTAAGGATAAAACTATTGAGATTGCCAGGAGTTATGGTGCAAAGGTCTTCAAGCACAAATGGAAAAGCCATTTCAGCGAAGCACGTAACATTTCTCTTGAACATGCAACCGGAGACTGGATTCTTGTGCTGGATGCAGATGAGACAATAGCAGAGCAAGATCTTGATGAAATAAGGAAGCTTGTCCGGCAACCTGGAGTTGATGCTTATAAATTTGTGCAGCGGAATTATCTCTCACAAAGGACACCTACAACATTTGAGGTCTCTTCAAAAGGAAAAGAAGAAGATAAATATGAAGAGAGCAGGCCATACGCTGGCTGGTTTCCCAGTGAACTGGTTAGGCTTTTCAGAAATAATAAGGGGTATTATTTTTCTGGCAGAATCCATGAGCTTGTCGAGCAATCAGTGTGGAGTTTAGGTGGAACTGCTAAGGGTGTGCCAATACCTATCCACCATTTTAGGGCAGAAAAGAATGAGGAATTCAATACTGAAAAGCGTGTGAAATATCTACGAATGGGGCTTATGCAGATAGCTGAAGAGCCAGAGAATCCAAAGGCATATTATGAAGTTGGTCAGATCTATCTGTATCATAAGGAATATAATAAAGCAATACTCAACCTTGGCAAGGCAGTGTATCTTATTAATAACTCTTCAGAGCCAGAGAAATTCAGCAGCACTATTATCCAGCTGCATTTTTCTCTGGGTAAGGCATATCAGAAGGTGGGTAGGCACAGGGACGCAATTATGTGCTTCGAACAAGTTCTAAGGCTTTTCAGGCCAAACTCTGCAACCTTCTTCTTTTTGGGGTTGAGTTATAACGCTTTAAAAGAATATAAAAAAGCTGCAGCAGCATACCGAAGTGCAATCGCACTAGACCCAAATGACCATGAGCTACACAATAATCTGGCAAATGCTTTTGCTGCATCGGGAAATCTTGGGGATGCTGTACAGGAATTCAAGCACGCATTAAAACTTGCGCCGGATAATGCAGAGATTTACAGGAATCTCGGAGCAGTATATTTTGGTTACAAAAAATACGCATATGCATATGAGAATTTTAAAAAGGCTGTTGAGCTCAATCCAAAGTTTGAGGCGGATCTTGCCAGTGTACTGAAACAACTTGAGAAGGTAAAGGACAAGGTTGTTGATGTTGAGTATAATACTTCGGTTGGCTAACCAGTCTCATTTTTGCAGCTAATATTTTTACTTTTAATACAATATAGAACAATTTATATACTATTATTTGACTACCTTTAACCCTGCAAAGAGTGGTAGGTGATGCGCAAGTGCGCATTTGCATTCAATGCGGAGATGCCGGAGTGGCCAAATTCAAATGATGAAGGTCAGACGGGACAGGCTTAGGAGAACAAGGTGTTATGGGCTTTTCATAGCGTTGATTTGAGGACACCTGTTGGCTTAGTGCCTTCGCAGGTTCGAATCCTGCTCTCCGCATTTTTCTCTGTTATGATTGTTGAATAAAATTTTCATAACAATTCAGAACAGAAAAAATTATATAAGATAATAATTGAAAAAATTGCACCCTTATGCGGGGGTGGCAGAGCTGGTCAATTTGGTGTTCAAGGTTTTTACTACAATCTAAACATTGGATATCAGACCAGATGCGCAGGACTCAGAATATTTGGCATTTTAGTTTATTGCCTTGTGTAAGAGATCCTGTCTCTTAGTGAGTGCGCGTGTTCAAATCACGTCCCCCGCATACATCATATATTATCATATCTCTTTAATGTTAAGGTTGCTATTTAAAAATCAACTTCAGCCAACCATGGTTGTCTATTTGAAAGTAACAACATGCTGAAATGCTTAAATCCTGGCTCTAGAAGCCCCCTGCTCAATTTTTGAGTGGAATAGTGGTCTGGGTTTGCGAAATATTTATAAACGGCGTTTAGGTAACGAGGGTTTACTGTTAGCAATGGCTGGCCATATGAAAAAGAGGATAGATATGCTTCTATATGGTTTGATGCTAACAGGAACAGCTAACAGTAAAGATAGCCAAAACAAATAGGAGGTGTTTAGATGAGACTGAAACGGGCTATAAAGAGAATTGTAGCCTTAGGGAC
>JAHWHA010000130.1 GCA_019323665.1 Candidatus Woesearchaeota archaeon
CGAGGTTTGTAAGGTTAAGGAAATCAAGAATTTTTTCTGATGCCGAGTCATACTTGTATAATCTTTTCTCATTTGAAAAGACAACAATATCTTCTCTGCCAAAATGGTTGTTGTTCCGCAAAAGCTCTTTTACCAAGCTGCCTGCAGAGTTGTCCTCAACTAACACCTTATCAACTGATGTGGGAATGAGAGAGAGAACCTGGTTGTTAAGGCCAAATGCACGGTCAATAAGCACATTTGATTTCAGTCCTAATGCAAGGAAATAGCAGAGCACAATCAGCCCAACCAGAAAATAAATCTGGTTTCGAGACCTTGTCTTCATGAAATTTGTCATAACGCAACAAACCATTACAATGAAGAGTGGCAGATAGAGAAGATGGAAATCCCATCTTACAAACATCTCTGTGATACTAAATCCCATTACTAGCATAGTCAATGTGAAAGGCACACCCACAAGAGGCAGAATTGTGTGAAGCTTTTTGTCTTTGAGCAAGAAAAAGCTTAAGCAGCTCAGGAGAAATAGCAAAACAATTGAGATGAAAACATAATTTGTGGTGATGCTCTTAGCAGATTGTGACAAGAAATCTCCAAAAGAGCCTCTCTGAACAGCATCAGATCTAACCTGACCTGTCGACAATTCGTATATATTGGAAACTGGATATATCATATACAATAGGAAATGAGGGGTCAGAATTGTGAAAATGATGTAGAATGCTGTAAACACACCAAAAAAAGGTAGTACTGCGTGAAAAAGACGCTTAGGCTTGAAACCAAACTTGCCCTCTTTAAAGCTGAATGAACTCTTTAGTACATGGTAAACCATCACAATCCCCACAACATATACAGCTGTGAGCTTTGTAAATAGCGCGAGAGAGAAGAACACCATTGAGATTAGCTGCGCATAGCGGTGCTTCGCAGTGAGGAAATAGTAGCCAACAAAAAATAGGAAAGCAGCCAGGAAAATCTCAAACCTGGCTATTGACGAAAAATACATAAGCACAAGATAGAGGAGCGCTGAGAGCAAATAATAGCTTTTCCCTGTTTCTTTCTCAACAATCTTATTAATCAATAGAATAATTAGTGCACTCATGAGATAGAAAAATGGTGTAAGCGCAAGCGACATCTGGTTCTGGAAATCTGGGGAAGCCGGGTCAAGATTGAAGATTCTGCTTACAATATAACCTGTCTCAAAAACCACTGGTCCCTGAAAGCATCCCGGGATGTTTTTATACAGCCTCCCTTCTTCAATAAACTGTACGCAGCCAGTGAATCTGTCCTGCCAAAGTGTTTCAACTACAAAGCTGCCTCTAATAAGCATGTTAAACAACATAAGCACCAAAACAAATCCACAAAGCAATAGAAGCTCTTTTTTCAGTCTGGATTTTTCCATATTACAAACCTGGATAGTTATACCCCACAACAATCTTCCTTGCTGTCAACGGGGTTGATATTATATAAATGTTTGCCTGATTTATATGGTGTGGTTTTCATATGTAAAATTTTTCAATAAGTTTATAAGTGGAAATTTATATCTGCATCTCGTTATGAGGGTGGGTATATTAGGTGGTGGTCTAACAGCTCTGACAATAGCCAATGGCTTAAAAGCAGAATGTGAAGTTTTGGAGAAAGAGCCTGAGTGCGGCGGTCTATGCAGAAGCACCCTTGAGAAAGGTTTTACTTTTGACCAAGGTGGCCATATTCTTTACTCAAAAGATACTGAAACGCTAAACTGGATGCTTGAGCAGCTAGGTGGAAACAAGGCAAAAAAGAGACGGAACAATAGGGTTTTTGTAAAAGGGCGTAAAATAAAATATCCCTTTGAGAATGATCTGGCGCATTTGCCATTAATGGAGAATTGGTTCTGCCTGTACAACTATCTCTTTAATCCATACAAAAAGAAACCAAAGAATTTCAAAGAGTGGATTTATCACACTTTTGGCAGAGGTATTGCTGAGGTTTATCTTGTACCATATAATGAAAAGATATGGAATTTCCCTCCCGAACATATGAGTCTCCATTGGGTTGATGGCCGCGTTCCAAAGCCTCCTAAAATTGATGTTATCAAATCTTCGATTGGTATACCTACAGAAGGGTATAAGCACCAGCTTTATTTTTTTTATCCAAAGCATGAGGGTATTCAAGCATTAATAAAAGCTCTTGAGGAGGATGTTAAGTTTAAATGTAATTTTGAGGTCAAGAGCATCGAAAAACTTGGCTCAAAATGGTTTGTGAGTGATGGTAAGCGCAAGAAAGGTTATGACCAGCTGATTTCCACAATCCCTATCCAAGAGCTATTGAAGGCTTTGCCAAAGGTTCCACCAAAAGTTAAAAAAGCAGTAAATGACTTGAGATTCAATTCGTTGATAACTGTTATGATAGGGATTAATAGGCCAAAGCTTAATGATATGACTGCATTGTATATACCTACAAGAGATGTAGCATTTCACAGAGTATGTTTTATGAACAACTTCTCTGAATATGCTGCACCCCAGGGAAAATTTGGGATTATTGCTGAGATCACGGTTAACAAAGGCGATGGCATATTTGAGCTGAGCGACGAAGAGGTTATTGAAAAAGTTGTTGATGGGTTACATAAGCTGAAGATAATTGATAAGGATGATGTGGTGTTCAGCAAGGCTGTGCGCGCAGAGTACGCTTATGTGGTGTATAATCTTGATTACTTAGAAAATATCAAGATTGTGAGAGGGTACATCGAGTCGCTTGGAATAATCCTGTGCGGCCGTTTTGCTGAGTTTGAGTATCTTAATATGGATGCTTGTGTCAAGAGAGCTTTGGAGCTTGCTAAGAGGTTGAATAATGGCGAAAAAAGCGATAGCAAAAAAGAAAAAAAAGTCAATTAAAGCAGGGGAATCCTCCTCAGAAAACAAAGAGGGGATATCACTAGTTATTCTGGTCTATAATCGTGCTGATGTAATTGAGGGAATTATCAGGGAGTTTTTTGAGAAAGTGATCAGCAAAGTGCCAAATTCTGAGTTTATTATTGCAGAGGATGGCAGCACGGATGGCACAAAAGAGATTTTGGCAAAACTCAAAAAAGAGCTCCCAATAAGGTTAGTGCAGGGTAAAGAGAGAAAAGGCTACATCAAGGCAATGACTGATAGTATGCGCGCTCCCAGAAGAGAGATTGTTTTCAGGAGCGATGCTGATGGTGAACATCTACCTGAGGATTTCTGGAAGCTATATCCGAAGATTGATGATTATGATGCTGTAGTTGGCTACAAGGTGAATAGAAAACCATATTACAGGCTTGTAATATCAAGAGTGAACAACTTTTTTATCGGGCTGTTGTTTGGTTTGTGGCTCAAAGACGCAAATTGCGGGTTTTTACTTATACGAAAAAAGGTGATTGATGACGTTGTTGATGATGTTGGAACTTTGCGTTGGGCTATAAATGCCGAGGTTTTGATAAGAGCAAAGCAAAAGGGTTACAGCATAACACAGGTGCCTGTTCAACATCGTTATGCAGTAAGCGAGGTTTTCCCTCTAAAAAAGATGCCAAAGGTGATCTGGCAGCAGTTCAGCCAGCTGTTTGTGTTGAAGAAGGAGTTGAATAGGAAAAAAAGTGGATTGGGGTTGAGGTTAAGATGAGGATATTTGTCACAGGAGGGGCAGGTTTTATTGGGAGCCATATGGCCCACACAATGCTCAAGCAGGGGCATAGTATTACGGTGTTTGACAATCTGCAATGCGGAGACACGAGCAGGATTGATGACATTATGCACAATCCAAAATTCAAGTTTGTGAAGGGTGATCTGCTTAACAAACAAGAGCTCAATAAGGCTATCAAAGGGCATGATTTTGTGTTCCATTTTGCCGCAAACCCTGATATTGCCAAGGCAATGGAAGAGCCTGATATTGATCTGAGGCTAACGGTGATTGCCACTTTCAATCTGCTTGATGCGATGCGGCTGAACAATGTGAGAAAGATTGCCTATCCCTCTGGTAGCGGTGTTTATGGCGATGTTGGCAGCATGCCGACGGCTGAGGATTTTGGACCTTTATTGCCTATCTCAATGTATGGCGCAAGCAAGCTGGGTGCTGAAGGTTTGATAACTGCGTTTTGCCACATGTATGATATGCAGTCCTGGATCTATCGCTTTGCCAATGTTATTGGCTCAAGGCAGACTCATGGTGTTATTCTTGATTTCATCTTGAAGCTAAAGAAGAATCCAAAAGAGCTTTTAATTCTTGGAGATGGTTCGCAGAGCAAGTCCTATGTGCATGTCTCTGAGATTATTGGCGCTATGCTGTACTGTATTGAAAATTCAAAGGAGAAGGTTAATCTATACAATGTGTCTTGCGATGACTTTGTTTCTGTGAACGAGATTGCAGAGATGGTGCGTGAGGAGATGAGACTGCCAAATGCAAAGTTCAAGTACACTGGTGGCAAACGGGGCTGGAAAGGTGATGTGCCAGTTGTGAGGATTGACGCTACCAAACTGAAAAAGCTGGGTTATGATATCAAGTTAAGCTCTAAGGAAGCTGTAAGACGGACAATTAAAGAGTTGTTGGAGGAGCTGAAATGAGTGCTGAATTTGATAGAGAGACGAGTCAGTTTTTGAGACAGGCAACTGTGTTTGCCATGGATCTTGCCCATGATGCTGGTGAAAAAGTTCTTCCATTATTTGATGAACGCAAATTTGCCATAAAAAATGGAGAATCAATTGAAAAGATGACCACACAAGGGGATAGGGTTGCCCATGAGACTATTAAAAGCAGACTGGAATGCCGTGAAGACTTTGGTTTTCCGCTTCTCTCCGAGGAAAGCGGCAATGAGGCAGATATGCATGAACTTGCAGAGAGTCAAGGTTATGTATGGGTTTGGGATGAGATTGACGGCACATACAACTATTCAAGAGGTATTGAAATATGGGGTGTGAGTGGTGCCCTTGTGAAAAATTTACAGCCGCTTGTTGGAGTGATATACCTACCTGCATTTAAGATGCTATACTTTGGTTATAAATCAGGGGGTGCTTACAGATTGAGCACAAGTAATGGGACTCCAAAATTCTGTGGCTCATTTTCTGAGGAAAACAGACTGAGTGTTTCAAAAACAGTAAACCTTCATGAAGCCTCGGCATTATATGCATATCCCACCAACGATTTAAAACAGCAGAACAGAGCATTAGATTTGATCAAAAGGCTGATGAGACCTGCAAGTCCTCCTGTATTCAAATCTGTTAGAAGATCAGGATCAACTGCCGTCAATTTATGCTGGATAGCTCAAGGTTCTGCTGACGTTTATGTTGGGAATGCCCAAGAATCAAAGGATATTTATTGGAACGGGCCTTGGGATATTGCTGCAGGAATGCTGCTTGTTGAGGAAGCTGGTGGCAGATTCACTGATTATCAAGGCAATAACAATGGAATAAGGACTCTTGATAGACTTGTTACAAATGGGTTGCTGCATGATGAGATGTTGGCAATGCTCAAAGATATTTAAGAGGTTATGATTATGGTGGTTTGATTTATATTAGTAGCTTGCGCCGTTATCCATTGCTCTTTGGAACTCAGTTATTGTAGGCCCCCAGCCTGCAATGGATTCCAATGTTCTTGCATTGTTGGTTCTATTGTAAATAGTTTCGAGAGGTATATACTGCGAAATTGGAAGTACACTGTCATGAGCTAAATGCCAGGCAAGCTCCTGGAAATATGGTTTAGTGCCCACTACTCCCAATGCATTTAGCACACGATATACTTGAGGCAACAATATTAAATGCTTTGTGACCTGTTGCTTGAGCCTTTTCCCGTCCAGTGTTGTGTGGAGCTCAAAATTAATCGGTTTCTGGGTCTGCTTTCCAAGGAATGGTGCTGAAAGCAATACTTCAGAATTAACAATGATTGCATTCCTATCATAACCTTCACCATCAAATACCAACATGGTTTCTGGTTCTATGTCTCCAAGATAGCCTATCAAGAGCAGATCTGCACTGCATGGCGGGAACCAGCTCAGAAATCCCCCAACCGCATGATCAAATTCAACACCTTCTCTTTTTCCCCTTATTTTTAGAGTATCATCTCCCTTTAGCATTTCCACGTGGTGTTTTATGTACTGGTTTTCTGCAAACTTAAACCCAAGGCGGTCTGCTGTTTCCTTCACAGATTTACTACAGTCTATGCTTGGGTGAAGATTATTAGCGTATGGAACCAGAACATGTTCCTCATTGCCAAATTTCTGAACAACCAAAATCTCTTCCAAACCTTCTCTCCAGCAAGTGCGCTCAGGATAAAAGAACTCTGAAGGGAAGCCTTGCTGTTTGCCTCTTGCTAAGTCTATAGGATATCCGAGGCAGGGTGCAGCATGGAACTTGAAGTCAGGGGCTACCTCATCTTTTTCAAGCAACATAAAATAAAGCTCTCCTTTATGGGTAAAACACCAGAGTATCCCTCCTGAAAATGTGCGCATCATTGTCTTGGGAGCAAGGATTTTCTGTCTTTGCGTTCCCCAACTACACTTGTCAACAGCTAGGGAGAGCGGATTAATATCAGTGAGTTCTTGAATTAGGGTTGAATATTCCACAATGTCTTGTGTGGGCATCTCATCTCTTGCTCTCAAAGGTGTTTCCCCATCCAAGGTGCATTCAACTGTAATGCTCTCCAGCGTGCGGTAATCATATGGTTTTGAGACAAGTGGAGCGCCGCGCCTTGCGCCTAGTTCGTAAAGGTTGTCAGCAAGACCAAGGGTTCTTAGTGTGTATGCCAGGTTTGAAGTGGAGTAGCCAACATTTTCTCTATGTAAGGAGTAGCTGGCATATGCATCTTTAAAAATACCTACAAAAACCTCTTCATCGACTATTGTTATCCCTCTTTTACCATGGAATCTGCTCTGCACTATTCCAATATCTCCAAATTAATATTCAATTCACATGCTGTTTGAACAAATATTGGTTTAATTATAGCATGGAATTTCGAAAGTTTTTTTTCTTTATTTCCAATAAAATCAATTGAATAGCTTGCATCCTTCTGTGGGATGCGCAGCTCATTGATTTTCAATTCTGATTCTTGTGCAATAATTGACTTAACTAATTTTTTGTATGCAGTATCACCGAGTAGTTTGACCTTTGCCACAGCCTCTTTCTGCTCATCAGTCCAATGTTCTTTTACTCCCTTTGTTATTGGGTTCAATGAGAATATTCCGTCTTCAAACATCATTGGAGGCCAGACATTAGGAAATTTTTTGGGGACATCTGTTGGATTAAAGCCATAGGCTTTGTAGAGCGGGAAATTCCAGTTTTCAACATAGTCTTTAAATGTACCGATTGATGCGCCTGTGTTTATTGTAAGGACTGGTTTATCAGTGAATGGGCCCTTGCACTCTTGTACATGCCGACGGAATTGTGCCAGAAGCTGAGGCTGATCTTTTTCAACAAAGGTTATTGTTTTCTCAAACAAACAGCCATCAAAATCAAACACAACACAGTAGAGTCCTTGTTGCTCTTCATTTTTTAGTATATGGTTTACATCAGGAACAAACTCATCTAGAATATCCAGGCAGCCTGCCAGTCGTGATCTTTTTGCTATGTAACCTTTTTTGGATTCAACAAGCTGTTTAACTTTTGGATGTGCATTAGAAGGGCATGCAGGGAATCTAACTAGCTCCAATCCTTGCATGTCTGTAAGTGCGTCACCAACAAAAACAAGCTGCTCTGCAGAAACTTTCCCAAATCCAGCAATCTGTTTAATTCCGTTTGACTTGTTTGCATCTGATAACAGAAGTGTTATCCCGTGTGGATGAAGCTGTAATCTAAGTTTAGTTTGCATAAGTTCACCAGCAGACACAATCCTCAAATCTTGATGGGCGTATATAAGGATTTCGCTATATCACAGAAAAGCTTTATAAATAATAAATGAATCACCTAGTCTATGAAAATAGTTGTTGTTGCAGGTGGTCTGGCAACAAGGATGAGGCCTATAACTGAAGAGATCCCAAAATGCCTTATTGACATCAATGGCAAGCCGCTGATACAGCACCAGCTGGAGTTCTTCAAAGAGCATGGTTATACTGAGTTTATTTTCAATGTTGCTCATCTGGCAGAAAAGGTTGAGGAGTATTTTGGTGACGGGAGTGAATTTGGACTGACTATCCAGTATATTGACGAAGGCGAAGAGTTGCGTGGAACTGCTGGTTCTGTTAAGCTGGATGAGGATCTTATAACAGAGGATAATTTTATTGTGTTTATGGGTGACAACCTAACAAGCATGGATTTTGATAAATTTATTGAATTCCACCAGCAAAAAGGTGGTGTAGCGACAATATGCATGCGGCCTTTGCCAGCAGGATATCAAAGCAGCAGTGTAATTACTCTGCACAAGGATAAACGAATCAAGGTTTTTCTTGAAAAGCCTCCAATGGAGGAGATTGAGAAATACAAAGATGAAAAGCGCTTTATCAACAGCGGCATATACTGCTTTAAAAGAGAGGTTTTCAAACTGATTCCTCCAAACACAAAATATGATTTTGCCAAGCAGCTTTTCCCTGATATCATGAAAAAAAAGCTTGGGATTTATGGTTATGTGACAGAAGAGTTCTTTAGGGAGATTGGGCGTGTTGAAAAATATGATGCATTTTTGAAAGAGATTAGGGATAAGAAAAAGTTCTTGTGAAAATTATAATAAAATGTATAGATTATTTGAGATATATTCTAAAGTTTTATAAAGCCTTGAAATTCTCTTCAACTCATGCAAAAAGCAGTATTCCTTGATAGAGATGGTGTGATAAACGAGAACTGCTCTAGACTTGATTCTGTGGATAAATACAAGATGTTCAAGGGGGTGCCAAATGCCATTAAAAAGCTCAATGATGCTGGTTTTTTAGTGATCGTGGTGACAAACCAACCAGATATTGCCAAAGGCTTCTTCACATTTGCCAAGCTTGAAGAGATCCATGAGCATATGAGAAAAATGCTTGCCAAGGCTGGAGCGCATGTTGATGCATTATATATCTGTCCTCATTATCCTGAGAAGGGGTTTGAGAGGGAAATTCCTGAGTTAAAGATTGACTGCAATTGCCG
>JAHWHA010000001.1 GCA_019323665.1 Candidatus Woesearchaeota archaeon
GGAGAGCCTTTATCCTCTTCTTTTAGTATGTACACTGGACCAACTATTTCTTCTGGATTCTGCTCATCAAGTCTGCGCACTATAATACCTTCCACAAGTCTCTTAATTTCCTCATCGCTAAGATCAACCAGCCTGCGCCATTTCTTGTTGTTCTTTGGTTCGATGCCAAGCTGCTTGAGGAGCTGGATTGCACCGCTTTCACTCCCTGAGACTCCGGGGATATAGATATCAGTGCAGTACTCCAATAGCTTGTGCAGCGGCCTAGTCTGCGCACCAAACATACGGAGTCCTTTTATGACCTTAAGCTTGCCCTTCTTCTCCGCAATCTCAATGATATAATTATTGAGCTCAGAGAATCCACCTTCATCCTGAATATCTCCAATCGCACCGATTACTGCGATGTGTGCAAAGTCTTCAAGCTTCTTGGTGAGTGCGCTGGAAAAAAGGAAAACAACTCCTGCTCCACTAATCTGTTTTGAGCCTCCAATCCCAAAAAGATGTGGGTTAATGTGTACAATGTTCTCAGAATCAACAAGCTCAGGTTCATGGTGGTCCAATACAAAAATTATCCTGTCACCAAGGTGCTTTTCTATCAGCTTGAGTTGCCCTGAGCCAATGTCCGTGAAGAAAATGTATTTGTACTGTTCTCCAGCAAGCTCTCTAAGCACAGATTCATCCAACTGCTGCACTATGGAGACTGAATACTTGCGGTTTTCAAGACTAAGTGCCTTGAGAAGCAGAGACGAGGCGCAGATGCCATCAGCGTCCAGATGGCTTACAACTCTAATAGTCTCCTCTCTGTCCAGCTTCCTGAATTCCCTGACAGCATATTCGATATGATCAAATAAAGGCTTAAAATGCTCCAATTTGATCACTCGATGTACATCCTAATATTAGCAGGGTCGTACTTCCACTCTTCTGGTAGCCTTTTAGTTTTCTTATAATATTTCACTAATCTTCGTATCTTGGAGTTGGTGAGTTCAAGACCTCGTTTTGCTGTGGTGTCTTTTCGATTTTCAGATAGATGGCGCTGTATGGCAACATAGCGTTTCATCAGAGCTGTGAGGTCTTCAGGTAACTTGGAGACCATTTTTTTCTCCTGAAGAATCTGTGAGATCTTACTTCCTGTGACTTTCTTTACATCAGGTATGCCGTATGTGTCCCTTAAAATTATGCCTATCTCTGATTGTGTGTGCCCTTCTTTCACCAACTTGGCGATGAGAAGTTCAACTTCCTTTTTCTTGTAACTCAACCATGGGAGTTTCTGATCAAAGAGAGGCTTTTTTGAGCCAGCTCTGCCTTTTTTACCTGAATGCATTCGTGCCATTTTGTTTCCTCCAATATTTTTGGAAGCAAGAATTAGAATCTTGACTTCCAGTATAAGCAAGCTTTCACCGGCTTATCTATCTTTACATGCGGTTATTCATTCTTGTTTATAAAGATTGTTATTGTGGCAATATATAGTAATTAGTATAAGTGATTAGGGTGATAAGCAAAAATAGTCAATACAAAGTCCAGATAAAAAATGGAAGTACCCTTGAGTCATAACAAAATTATATAAACAGCAGCAAATTGGCAAAGGTTATGGATGTCAACACTGCTCTGCAACTCTCTTATTGGGGTAATACTATCTACGAGTATATTATTGCTGCAGGTGTTTTTCTAATTTGCGTTTGTGTACTTTGGATATTTAGGTTCCTGTTTACGAAGAGGCTGCAGAACCTGGCTGAAAAGACCAAGAATGACCTGGATGATCTTTTAATCAAGATGGTCGGAAAGCTCAACTGGCCTTTTTACGTATTTTTATCATTTTATATAGGGGTTCATCTGCTGGTTATGCCAGAAAGACTAACAAAATATCTGGACTATATACTTATGATTACCGTAGTGTGCTATTCAGTCAGGGTTATTCAAAGCCTGATTGATTTCTCTGCTAAGAGGTATATGGCCTCAAACGGCAAGGATACATCATCTGTTAAGTTGTTGAGCAAGATACTCAAAGGTGCTCTTTGGATAATAGCCATAGTTGTTATGCTCTCCAATCTTGGTGTTAATATCTCAGGGCTTGTTGCTGGGCTGGGCATAACTGGTATTGCGATTGCTTTTGCCTTGCAGAGGATTTTGGAGGATATTTTTGCCTCATTTTCTATCCACCTTGATAAGCCTTTTGTTGAAGGTGACTTCATTACAATAGACGATGATAGCGGTACTGTAAAGAAGATTGGCATCAAGTCTACGCGTCTGCAGACTCAGCAGGGAGAGGAGCTTGTTGTCTCAAACAGGGAGCTGACAGAAGCCAGGGTGCACAATTATAAAAAGATGAAAGACAGACGTGTTACATTTAGCTTTGGTGTTTCCAGTGAGACCCCAATTAAAAAACTGCGTAATATTCCAAAGATTGTTAAAGAGATTCTTAAAAAGTTCCCTGAGGTTAAGGTTGACAGGGCTCATTTAAAATCAATGAGTGATTACAGCTACATTTACGAAGTTGTTTATTCTCTCTCAAAAAGCGATTATACTTTTTATCTTGATGTGAATCAGGAGATACAGATACAATTGATAGAAAGGTTCAACAAAGAGAAGATAGTTATGCCTTTGCCTACGCAGAGCGTCATTGTAAAAAGAAAATAGCCCTGCCAGGATTTTCTTTGAGTTTTTTGCTCAGTTCGAACCTGGGTCCCCGCCTTTCTGTGCAATTTGTGATTTTCTTTCAAATGTTGCTCCAAAGGGCGGGATGATTGGTCTCTGCTGAATTGACCGCTACACTACAGGGCTATTAGGTCTGGGCTAGTTTTTGGTTATTTATATAGTTTTTTGATTTTCTCTGTCATTTAGATTATTAACCAAATTGTCCAGCCAACTACGGCGGTTGTCGGCCATGCTTCGCATGTCCTCGCGAGACACCCCGAAGGGGGCAACCTCCGCCTCGCCAACGCCCTGGCTGGACAATGCGTTATAAATTACTCTCACTGGACATATTGGCGCAGGATTTATATACCCTCATAAACCCTTATTAATGCAGGGGAAATATGAACATACCTTGTATTAAATGTAAGGGCAGCAATCCGCAGTATTTCTGTGGTCGTAGCTTCTGTCCGATTATTGCCAAAAGCGAGGCAATGTGGAAGGTTGGTGAGAATAATCTCAAGGAACAGTTTGCTGGCTCTAGCCCAAGTCCTTTTGTTGGTCGCTATGGTTATCCGAAGGTTAATGTGGGGGTGCTTTCTGTTGATGTTGCTGATTCTGCAGTATATGATGCTCCTCGGCATTGGGCTGAGCATAATTTTGGCATTCAGCAGATTGCAGACTACAGGTCCAGCCTCATAAACTCAAGGTTTGTGGTGAATATCAAAGCCAGTTCAAAGTTTCTTGAAGTGAGTCAGGAGGTTGGTATGGCTTCAAAGCCAGTGGAACTTGAAGTGAAACTTGATCGAAAGCCTCAGTTCAGAATGAAAGCAAATGCGATCACTCCTCCAATGGGGCCGAATGCTGAGCTTAAGGGTGTGGAGATTACTGCCAACCCAAAGATACATTACAAGGTTGAACGGGCTGTTGATGATACTGACTACAAGGCTGCTGATGCGATAGTAGATCTCTACAAGAACAGTTTTGATGAGAATTTTCTTACCAGACTATTGAGTGTTGGAAATATTGGAATGAAGAAGAACCGAAAACTTGTGCCCACACGGTGGAGTATTACTGCTGTTGATGATACAGTTGGCAAAGAGCTTATCAACGAGATTAAGGATTTCAAGCAAGGCGACTATTGTGCCTTTTTCGGCAGTTATCTTGGCAATTACTATCTTGTTCTAATGTTTCCAGAGGTGTGGAGCTATGAGCTGTTTGAGATGTATATGCCAAAGGCATCTTGGAATCCAAGTGAAGAGTTGCAGTATTCCACTGACCATGAGGGTTATTCAGGAAGGAAAGAGTATGCGTATGAGTGTGCAGGTGGTTATTATGCCGCCAGATTGGCAATTTTGGAGAAACTCAAACGCATGAAGAGACAGTCGAGCGTGCTTGCCTTGAGATTTATCACGGGTGAATATTATCTCCCTTTGGGAGTCTGGGTGGTGAGAGAAGCCACAAGAAAAGCTATGAGCTCACAACCATTTACTTTTGAAAGCCAAGAGCTGATGATGAGCTATGCAAAGGCGTTGATTAAGAAGAAGTTTGGCTATAATCTTGAGGCCCTGCTTCCAAAGAGTATACTGCTCAAAGAAATCAAACACCAGAGCAAGCTTACAAAATACATCTGATATTCTAAGTATTGTCATATATTGATTCTTAACGATGCATATATATTTAATATACATTTTTGTATCTTAATATCTAAAACAGAAATATTTATATACTGTATGTAGTAATATGTAGTTGTATGCAGGAGCCAAAGAAAGAGCGCATCACCATTTCTATTGACCGCGAATTACTTGAGTGGCTTGATAAAAAGGTTGCAAAGCACATCTATGCCAACCGCTCGCATGGTTTTGAATTTTTAATTGCTAGAGAGATTGAAGAGGAAGAAGAATGATAAAGTCAAAACGCAACATACAGAGGAGGTATGTACTGCTGATCCTTGCACTCTCAGCCCTCGCAATAATGGGTGTATTTCTCATCAAGAGTTTCATAGCACTTGTACCAACCTATGTGCCAGGGGAGGCCGGCTATATCACAGAGCTTGAGATTTTCATCAAATACAATGCCTCTATATGGGCAGGGGCATATGGTTTTGTTGTGTGGATTCCTGGGTATGGTGGCTCAACTCCACAGCAGAGTTTCATTGGTGACCAGATCAAGATGGTAGATAACATGTTTTTTGACTGTATGGAAAGGGATGGTGGGGAGATATATGCTTCAACATCCAACAATATTACCTGGGATACTGTTACTGCTGGCACTCCCGCTCAGGTGGACGCGTTTCTTGGAGAAAATGAATCTTCGATAATGTCAGGCACACGGACTTTCATCCACACAATAAATGTGACATTAGGTACTAATGTTATCTACAATGTGCCAGCTGTCCATACTTACCAAGTAAACAATGAGAACAGCGAACGCTTTAAGGTGGGGGTGCTAGCTGATTCCCAAGGCAACCTGATTTTTGTGACAACTGACATTGTGCCAAATCTGCCTGAAACAATATTCTCAAACGAGTCCAACATCTATGCAAATTTCCAGACAATATTGCCAATACCACAGGGTACACAACAGACATACTATTTTTACAGAGATCCTTTTGAAGTGTGCCCAAGTGGATATGGGATGTACTCAAATGGTACAATAAGTGGTGTGGTCAGAGACAATGTGACAGGGGAGGTAATTGCAGATGCCTTGGTAATTGTGGGTTCTGTTTCAACTTTAACAAATGGATCTGGTTATTATTCACTGCACACGATTGAGGGAGAGTACAGCCTGGTTGGATTAAAGAATGATTATGAGATCTATACAGACACTGTTGAGATTCTTGCAGATGTTAATATAAGCTACAATTTTACATTGATACCGCTTCAGCAGAGGATTCCCAATAATGGTACTTTAATCGGAAATGTCACAGATGCCGATACGGGGGTAAGACTGTCAAATGTTACTGTGAGTATCGGCCTTAAATCTACGCTTACTGATGAGGACGGAGGATATGTGCTAATTGCTCCAGCAACAGATTATTTATTGATTGGATTTCTAGAGGGCTATTATCCGTATAATACAACAGTTAATATCAGCGAGGATAATATCACTTTGCACAACTTCTCACTCAGCAGGATTCCGCCAGAGGGTCAAGGTCCAGGACA
>JAHWHA010000015.1 GCA_019323665.1 Candidatus Woesearchaeota archaeon
CTACCAGCACTGCGATTATTGCTGCTGCTCTTAAACACTCAAACAAGCTGAAGAGTGATATAGGCAAAAAGATAATGGGGGCTTCTGCTGTTAATGATGTGCTTGGCCTATTGATGTTTTCTGTGGTTATGCAGATGAATTCCAGTTCTCTATCTGTTGTTTCAATAAGTGTGAAGGCTATTGCCGCTGTGCTTATGATGGGTTTCTTTTTTATGATCGGCAAGCTGCTTTCAAATCAACTGCACCGTCTTGAGTTCTGGGGTTTTAGGAATGGCCATTCAAATATGAGTTTATTGGCAACTTTGCTGCTTGCCTTCGTGTTTGCGAGTTTTCTTGAACTTATTGGACTCTCAGCCATAATTGGTGCATTTGTTGCAGGATTAGCACTTGAGCAGGTTGAGAACAAGAGTTTCAGGCAGGGCGTTGAAAGTCTAGAAGTGATTTTTGGTTCAATATTTTTTGTGACATTGGGTTTGCTGGTAACTAACCTTAAGGATGTAATTATGAATTTGCACGTGGTTGTTGTGCTTGTTATAGCCACAATAATTAGCAAGTATCTTGCCGGTTTTATTGCTGGTGGATGGTTCAATCTGAAGCCGCGGGATTCAAAGCTAATTGGACTTGGAATGATGCCCGTGGGAGAGATTGCAGCGCTTGTTGCACTAAAAGGTTTGCAGAGTGGTGTATTTGACAACGCTGTGTATTCAAATGTGATCTTTGTTGGTGTGGCTACAAGCATTTTTGTGCCTATGATGCTTGACAAGGCTTTGGGTATTATGCCGAAGAAGAGGGCTATGAGGATAAAAGTAAAACACAATGGTGCTTACAATGTTAATAAGAAAAAAAGTGCATTTTCTGCAGTACCTCTGCTGAATAGACTTTAAGCTGATTATTTGTAACTATTTAGTGAATAAAAACACAGAATTTATATATAATAACACCTCTCCAATCAATATGTTCCCTTTAGAATTTAAAATTGCTGATATTCAAGTAGCCATAACGCTTCAGCACAATGAAAATTTTTGGCACTGGCAGGATATGAAGGACGCTGTGCTGCTCACAGTTGATGCTCATAATGATACAGGGGATTTTGCACCTTATGAGACAAGACTGAGCAGGCTTTTAGCGTATATAACTGGTGAAACCCAGTTCATCTGTTCGGCCGTGCATTACGGTTGTGTATCCTCAGTTTACTGGCTTAATCCCCATTCTGAATCCCTACCACTGCAATACACTGGTGATGTAAGGTTGGTGGAAGGTGTGCCAAGGCTAAAGACAAAAGTGATTGAACACTCAGGGAAAAAATATATCTCTTGGGGTGAGGAATCACAAAATATGGTAGTGGAACCAGAGGAAGAGACAGCAATGCTCGAAACAATCGCAGATATCCATAGAGGGATTGGTGCTATTGTCACAGCTGAGCAGATTGATATTCCAGAGTCAAGACCATTTATCCTTGATGTTGACCTTGATGGGTTTTGTTGCTTTTATGGAGAGAAATATTCGCCAGCTGGCCATGATGGTATAAGTGGCTGGCAAAAGAGGATACGTGAGACAAGAGATGTTTTGAAACAATTAAGAGAGCCTGATCTGATAACAATTACACGCTCATGTTCTACCAATGGAATGAAATGGGTGCCGCCAGGACTTGTAGATGAGGTACAGCATAAGTTTTTGAGAGTATTGTACGAGCTGTATGATCCGAAAGATACACTTAAAGACTGGATTTTAAGAGGTGTTTGGGATAAATCTCGAGAGTTAGAAAAGCAATACGCATAAAATCTTGTTTAATGAATAAGGTTATGTTCTTCGTTAAGAATTACCAAAACCCACTGGACAAGCCTCCATAACCCTTTTAAATACCCCTATATTTGTGTTATCTATGGTTGAATTCAAGGAGAAGCCTGATACTGCTGAGCAGATTGAGAATATATTGCATCCTACTGTGAAGAAGTGGTTTTTCTCAAGATTTAAGGAGTTTTCTTTACCTCAGCTCTATGGGGTTACTGAGATCCATTCAAGACAGAACATTC
>JAHWHA010000131.1 GCA_019323665.1 Candidatus Woesearchaeota archaeon
ATGCACACAATCAAGAGGAGAAATCCTAGCTTGTTAATTTTCATATAGAAATTTCATTGTTTATGGGGCTTATTAATGTTTGTATTTGAGGTTGATTTTTAAAATTTACAGTTAATTGAATAGATGTTTCAGAGATTCATTGGGGGTGCAATTCAGCTAATGGAAACAATGTTTATGCAATTAATATAGGGAATGATATGATAAAAGTCATATTTATTAGAAAAATATTTATATGATATTTATCATAATACCAAAAAGATTGGCCAATTTAGTTTTACCTTGGCTTAGCTTGAAGCATAGATAGGGCAAAAGAGGTCGCTTTTTGGGAAACAAAGCAAAAAAACAGGTTATTTCTGGTGAAAAAAGGGTGAATATTGCCTTAGATGAGGATATCCACACCAAAGCCAAGGTTATTTCTGTTTTAAAGGATATTACATTGAATGAATATTTGCTGCAGGCTATTGAGAGGGCTGTTGAGCAGGATAAGGAGCTTGTTAAGAGGGCAAAGCTATGAAACGTATCAACATTTGGATGGCCGAAGAGCTGCACACCCAGATCAAGGTTATTGCGACGTTGAAAGGCACAACTATTCAGGATTACATAGCTGAGGCTCTGAAGCAGAAAGTTGAGGATGATAAAAAGTTGATTGAAAGACTGCTGAAGTGATTGAGAAAATTAAGAGAATTACAAGATGGGCAAGAAGAAGCGTGTGAACATTGGGCTTAGTGAGGAGCTGCACACCAAGGCAAAGGTGATTGCAGTACTCAAAGGAATCACCCTAAATGAGTATCTCGAGCAGGCTATCAGCAAGGCTCTTGCCAAGGAAAAGGAGTTGTTGAAGAGGATTAAATGAGGCTGACAACCAATAACAAGGTGAAGCGAAGGCTTGTGCTAGGTCTAGTTGTATTGCTGGCAATTGTCTTCAGCTCCAAGGCTGGACAGCTCTCAACAAGTATGATGACTCCAAGTATGGTTGACATATGTGGTGAATTTGAGAATAGTGTAGAGATTGCAGCGAGTGGAATCTTTAACACCCAGAATAAAACCCTGACTAATGTTGTTGCAAATATTGCTATTAATGATACTGGGCTTTTAGTGTTATCAGCTATCAGTCAGCCTCTTGGGAATATTGCTCCTCTCAGTTATGCAAGTGTTAGTCCTGTATGGGATATTGGATGCAATGAGAATGGTGCCGGCTCGTACAAACTTTGGATTGTATACATAGGTGATAATTTCAGCGAGAGTTCTTATGAAGATGCTTTCACCATAGTGAATGTGCATGGCTCTCCACCTATTGTAATGGCAGCGGAACCTGATGGATATGTGGATAGCCATAATGTGGAATTGATTGTGATTACTGACAAGAATGCAATATGCAGGTTCAGTCAAACAGATACTGAATTTTCAAGCATGCCCTATTTAATAGAGGGTGAGGGGGTTATGCATAGCTACACTCTTGAATTGGCTGAAGGTTCTCATAGTTACTTTGTGAGATGTGCTGATCTAAATTCCAATACAATGCAAAACAGTGAGATTATCAGTTTTGTTATTGATTCAATTGTACCTGCGGTTGTGATAATCTCACCAACAAGCACAACGCAAGCCGAGAGTGTTGTGCTGAATGTCTCAACATCTGAAGAAGCGGAATGCAAATACAGCTACTTTGACAGAATCTATAGCCAAATGGAGGGTTCCATGAGCGGCTCCGGCCTCACTCACACTGCAACACTGGACCTCGATGAGACTACATCAGAGCTTTATGTAAGATGTATGGATAATGCTGGGAATATTGGTACTGCACATACCGATATTAGGGTAGGTAGCATTCCAAGTGTGAAAATAGAGTTTTCTGAGGCTGACAATAAAATCAGTGAAGGTATTTACGAGGTTAGGGTTGTGGCATCACAAAACCTCAAGCCAACACCAAAGCTTTACTACACGTTTGATAACACTGACATTAGGAGAGCTATATCACTTGAGGGTTCTGGTATGAATTGGAAAGGGTATATGATTATCCAAGAGAAATCAAATTACCTTGTTGGCAGCTTTGAATTTGAAGGGTTTGATTATTATGGCAACAAGGGCACTCAGATAACAAGCGGAAAGCTCTTTGTTGTCGACACTTTGGCACCACCTTCTCCAATTGATTTGGTAGCTGAGAGGCTTGATAAGAAGAGAGTAAAGCTGAGATGGCATTATGATGGGGAAGAGGTGGATGAATTCAAAATATACAGGTCAGTTGACCAGTATGTCAGCTATGCACACTTGCAAGCAACAACTGAGACTGAGTCATATATTGATTACGTGAATGAGAGCACCCAGCAGTATTTCTACAGGATTAGTGCCGTTGATGCTGTGGGAAATGAGGGAGAGCTTTCCAATGCGGCAAATGTTACTATTAATGGTAGTGAGAGCAGGAAGATAGAACTTGGAGATGGGAGTGTGAAAACGATTTTCTTGCCTGAAAGCGCAGTTGCAAAGATTGACTTGACACAGAAGGATATTAGCAAACTCAAACTGGATTTAGAATTGGCAAAATCAAATCTAAACAGCAAGGTTGGGAATGAAGATGAATGTGAGGCTTTGCTAGGGCTTATCCCAACCATAAGTCACAGTATAGATGTTGTAGAAGCTGCTGACACAGAGCTAAGAGTAATGAAATATTCAGAGCTTAGTGTTGAGGAGGTTGAAAGACGAGTTGAGAATATTAGAAAACGTGTTGATGAGCTTCAGGCAATCACGCCTGTGGAGCTGAAAGTTGAAGAGAGTATTGAGGCCCACAAGATAATTACCAAATCTGACGTTGCCGAGAGTTTAAAGGATCTACAGCTTGACCTTAGTGATGAAGAGCTTGATGAGTATATTGAGCTTAGCTACACAAGTCTCAGAGAAATTGTAGTTGTCCAGGAGGTGAGGGTTGTCAATGTTGAGTACCTTGATGGTTCATCCAGAAGATATGTTTTTGTGTTTGAACGGACTAACTCACAGCTAGCAGACCTGGAGTCACTTATGGTGATAGAAGCTATTCCAAAGGATGTTGTTGAAAGTGCTTCTGAAATTGATTTCATAACCTTAAACTATAGGGTGATTGATGATGATCCTCTAATAAGGTTCAATGCAGATGAGCTAGTTAATAATGGAATAACTTACATTATTGAATCTGGAACACCTATCGAGGATTATAAGAGAATAAAAACTGTTATATTGTATGATTATGATAGTTATATTGAATATTCTGCAGTTACAAAGAGTGACTTTGGGCTTTTGGAGATGACTGGATGGATAGGTGCATCAGCTGGCAAGTTTGGATTTTCAGCTACTGAGGCATTGATGATTGCCCTTGGAATGATAACAATTGTTGCTCTTCTGCTGTATTATCTATTTGTTGTAATGAGAATTCATAAGCGCCCTCGTCTTGCGAAGCAGAGTTGGGGTGAGTATCATGAGCTAGCAACAAAGGAGATTGAGGCAATGAGCAAGCTCGGTGGTGAGGACAGCATCAATGATGAAATCTCAAAGATTGCTGGTGAAACTAAATTACCCCCTGAACTTGCCGGACTTGATATTAAGCTTAAGTCGACAGAGGCAGCAAAGGTAATGGAAACAACAGAGGCTTCAGAAGCATATGGGAGGTTCAAAAAGCTGCTTGAGAATATTGACCTAATGCTGGAACTCAATGATTTTGAAGGCGCTTCACAGGTTTATGTTAAACTCATGAAAAGCTACCCTGAGCTTAAAAGATCAGAGAGGAGCATGGTTTACAAGAAATGTGCTGAGCTTCACAAGAGGATAAGTGTGTCAAAACTATTCACTGAGAAGTAAAAATGAGAAATAACAAAAAATTACTGAAAATGACTGTGATGATATGTCTATTGATATTATCACTAGAATTGGTGTTTAGCAGATCCAATGATTATTATGCAGCTGCGGGGAGCTTTGGGGGAAACTGGAGTAATGGAATTGATGAGGTTGATTTGAGTCCAGATGGTGGTGTTGCATGGGACGAGACTGACAACGAGAACCAGTTATTCACTTTTAATTTTGCTGATCTGGCAATGTCAGGCACAATTGATTTTGTATATCTTGGGCTACGCTCAAATTTCTCAAATGCCGGTGCAGGAGACGATGAGCTGGCCCTAAAATACAGTCTTGACTCCGGTGCAAGCTGGCTAAATCTCGACGGAAGCAGTTACAGTGGGAATGAGGTGTGTATTCAGAACACTGCACTCACTTCAGCTTATTATCCAATTTCAACCTCACTGAGCTGGGCAGATTTGAACAGCATTTACCTTGGGGTAAACGGTGTGCTTGTTGGCAGTGCGGATAATGAAATAGCGTGGATTGATGCGATCTGGTTAAGGGTAAACTATACTGACAATAATGGACCAAATATTAATTTGATGCAACCTGCTGAGAGCAATTGGAGTCTTACTAATCAGATAACATTCTACTACAATGTTACAGATGCACTAAGCAACATCACTAACTGCAGCCTTATCCTCAATAAGGTTATTAATATGACTAACGATTCTGTGAACGAAGTGATACCACAGAATTTTACTGTTCCTAACATGGTTGATAAGGTGTATAATTGGAGTATAAACTGTACTGACGATGACCTGCTTTTAAACATGAATTCAACTTTACAGCGAGTGCTCTATGTGGATACTACTGCCCCCTTAATTGAGCTTGAAACACCTCTTGATGATTCAGAATGGAATATTTCGCATACCGTCGTGTTCCAGTATAACGTGAGTGATGCAATGACAAGTGTTAGCAGTTGCTCGCTTGTGATCAACGGCAACTATAATGGGAGCGCAGATACAACGATTGATGAAGGTGCAACACTAAATTTCAGTAGGATCCTTGATAATGGCAATTACAGTTGGGGGGTGAACTGTACTGATTCAAACGGGTTTACAGGTAACTCCACAACATATAATCTATCTGTTGACATTAATTACCCCATTGTGAGCTCAGTTGAATTGGCGGATTCAATTGCCCTGATTATCGGAAGCACAACACATGTGGTGTGCAATGCAACTGTTATGCATGATGATGGCATAAGTGCAATTAACTTAGTAAATGCAACCCTGTTTGACCAAAGTGTCAGCTC
>JAHWHA010000132.1 GCA_019323665.1 Candidatus Woesearchaeota archaeon
TGCGGGGGCACACATCTTGACAACATTGGCGAAATCAAGGGGATTGAATACGTCAAGGCAGAGAACAAGGGAAAAAATAACAGAAGGATTTATTATAAGTTGGTTGATTAACATGAATAATGTTGTTTTCATCGAGGACGAGAAAAAGCTTCAGTCTGTTCTGAAAAACCAGTTGATTGATGCAGGTTTTGTCAAGCCTGGAGACAGAATTGCTGTAAAGATGCACTTTGGCGAGCCTGGCAACAAGACTGCACTAAAACCACCAGTGGTGAAAAAGGTAGTCAATGCTCTAAAGGAGCTTGGTGCAAAACCCTTTCTGTTTGATAGCCTTGTGGTTTATCATAGCCCTAGGAATAATGTGGAAGGCCATTTAGAAGTTGCTGCTAAGCAGGGTTTTACAGAGGAAAGCATGGGTTGTGAGATTGTTGTTTCTGATGAGCATATCGTAAAAAGAGGCATTATTAATTATGAGATATGCAAGGAGCTTGTGGATGCTGATGGTGTGCTTGTGCTTACGCATCTGAAGGGCCATATCTGCACTGGTTTTGGGGGCGCGATAAAAAACCTTGGCATGGGTGCTGTCTCAAGGGCAACAAAAAATGCCATCCATAAGGGCGGAGAGCCTGAGTATGTTGAAGGCTGCACTTTGTGCAATGTTTGTTCTGCGCGCTGTCCTGTTGACAACATCCGCTATGATGATTCAAGACCGCATTATGATAAAAACTGGTGCTGTGGGTGTTCTAATTGTGTCATATTTTGCCCTGAAAAAGCCTCAAAAACAAAGGTTGAGAGTTTTGATTTGCTGCTCAGTGAGGCAGCGGCGTTTGCTTTAAAAAATTTCAAAAAGGCTTATCATGTGAATGTTCTGAAAAACATAACAAGGAAGTGTGACTGCGAATCAAATCCAGGAGAGATTGTTGTTCCTGACATTGGAATCCTAATGGGTCAAGACCTGATAAGTGTTGAAAAGGCCTCGCATGACCTCGTTATTGAGAAAGCTGGCAAGGATGTTTTCCGCGAGATCCATGGTAAATCCCCTTTGGTGCATATCAAAATTGCTCAGAAGCTTGGGATTGGGAGTATGGACTACAAACTTGTTAAAATGTAAATCATCACATTATGCAAATTTCGCAAAGCATAAACTTATTAAATAAGTTATTTCTAAAAGACAACTGATATGAAAAGAGGTGCTACAGTTGTAAATTTTGTGCTAATTATTGGACTTCTCTTTATTGGTACCATTGTCATTGTGAATCTCCAAAAGGTTGTGACGTTTCAGACAAAGCAGGTTGAGGTCGATGTGGCTAAGCAGTTTGTCAAGGATATCAAAGCAATTGTCGAGCGCGGCCAGTCTTATCCCAGTGATATGAGTGTGGAAGTGAAAGTGCCTTTTTTAAGGGAATATGATCTTGAGATCACCCAAGGGCTGATACGGCTGTATTTCCCACGAGAGGATTTGGCTTTTGAAGAGCCATTCAGTGCTGCTGACCTTAATCTGATACCTTCCAAGTTCTCAAATTCAGGTGTTATTCGGGTTTATACAAAGCACCGTAATTTCCTGGTGACTGATATTGTAAATAAGAATTTGCTCTGCAATATTGGTGATACGAAATGTGACCCGGGATGCGCGATTGAGGAGAGATGTGACCCAGAATGTTATGATAGCTTCATGCTAGATGTGTGCAACCCTTACTGTATTGACCAGCCTGTTGATGGTGTAAAAGACGGCGTAACAGATGGCGAGGATTTTGATGGCGTGTGCGACCATGACTGCTACAACAACAACTTCAATGGCGGATATTATGATGTTGACTGTATAGAGAGTGGTGATGGCATTTGTGATCCTGACACTAACAATGTGGCTGATTATATTTGTGATGGTGACTGCACTGGCAAGGATGGTATTTGTGATCCTGACTGTGGCAGGGATGATATAGACTGCCCTTATGTTGTTGGTGATGATGTGTGTGAGATTGAGAAAGGTGAAAACTGCAAGGTAAGCGAGGATTGCTTGTGCGAAGATGGTAAATGGTGTGTTAAGGATTGTGTTGATTATGAGGATTATGCAGATGAGATGGGTTGCGTACCTGTTTCTTTGCTAAAAACGAAAAATCAATTGTGCAAGAGCCCTTGTGACTGCAAGCCAGGATTGGAATGCACTGCTGATGTAAATGATGAGAACAAAAAAGCATGCTGTGCTAGTGGTGAGTATTATGTTGAAGGGAGATGCATTGATATTTCTGCTGACGAAGAATGCTGGGCTGAAGAGCCTTTCAATGAGGTGTGCGAAACTGAGCCCGCATGCTGTGAGTGTGCCGGGAATGCTTATTTACATGGAAATTTGTGGGATATTTGGTACAATATTCGAGTTCCTTGTGACAAAGAACACAAAGCATTTTGGCTTTGTGAGAAATTCAATTCGCCCTCTGCTTGTGCGAGCCAGAGATTGGCTTACCAAAACTGCGACATCTGGACAACTGCTATGAATGCGCCTGACGGTGGGGGGATTTGTGTTCCCAATTCGGTTTGTAATGCGCATGGGTTTGCTGATGATTATATGTGTGCAGGCTGGCCTTATTGTGAACCCAGATGTGTTGATGATGCACTTTGCACAACAGCGCTATTCAATTATGACAATCTCAAATTTATGTACTATGGTTTCAAATGGTCTGGAGATACACATACATCATTGACAATAAAAATTTATGACTATCAAGCAACATCCATTGAAAGCCCAAATCCTATAGTTGACCTAAGCACTCATTCTGACTGCCACTGTCTACCCCCTGGAGAAGGATTCTGCAGTGATGGGAATCCGGACTTGAGTCCAGATCAGCAGTGTGAGTGGTATGCTGGAACATATTATCATCGTTTATCTGTGGGTTCTGGCTATGTTGCACCATGGGTTTTTGGATGTATCAATATTCCAACCAACAGGAAACTGACTGCTATTTTATGGATAGGATTTGACCAGCCAATATTAATTGATCAGTTGACCCCTGAACCTGGCAAACACTATCTATGGGGTATAAAAGGTATTGAAGAGTGGAGCGATTTTGATAGAGGTGAATGTGTTGGACCCCCAAAAGAGGTTTACAATAGACTGCCCAGCGCAAGCTGCAGCACTGCAACATGAGAATGAAAGTTGAGCTTAAGGTGGCAATTTTAATGTTATTGCTGATTATACTTAGTTACGTTGGGTTTTCAGTAGAATGTGGTAATGGTGCATGTGATAACAGTGAGACCTATTTGCTCTGCCCTGAAGACTGTCCTTCAGGTGGTTATGATAACTATTGCGATAAGATTGAGGACAGAATATGCGATCCTGATTGCACTAATGATGACCCTGATTGTGCTGGTTTCCAAGCAGCTAAAACCAATAGAGGTGGTGCAGCAGGAGGGGGCAATAACTCAGCAATTGTAGTTGTGCTGTTGGTATTTATTGCAGCTGTCATTGGTGTGGTACTCTTTCTCACGCACAGACAGAAAGAGAAAGGGTATATTGCCAGGGCAGAGGCGAATTTGAAAGGGAAGGTGAAACGCTATTCTCCTTACAATCTCCCAAATTCAAAGCGCAACTATGCAGAGGAGATGACCAGATATGATAAATCTAATGAGAAAGCTGATCCCTTTGCAAAATACAAATATATGATGAAAAAATGAAGTACAGAAAAAGAGGAGCAATCAATGTGACTATCAAGGCGATGTTTGCTGTATTCCTTGTTATATTCCTGCTTTTTGTCTCAATCTCTTCTATCAAGTCAAGAACAACCTCATTGAGACAGACCCAGCACTTTGATTATTACCAGATGTCTGACCAGCTTTTTCTGAGTTTCTTGAGCAGCCCTCAATGCTTGACGGTAGGTGATTTCACTGAGCTCTCAAACCAAGTGCCAA